>JAYSVA010000245.1:0-21933 GCA_043718785.1 Hyphomicrobiaceae bacterium | reverse complement strand
ATCATCGAAACGGCTTCGACATCTGGCACTCGGTGCCAGTGTACTCACACTGGCGCTTTGCTCGGCCAGCCTCATAGCGCAGGCCCAGAAAGTCGATCTAAAGGCCACACTTAAGCCCGCGACTAAGGCCGCTAAATCCTCAAAAGCACCAGCGCCGGTCGTCGCAAAGCCGGTTGCGCTTGGCCCCCTGATCGCAGTCGTGTCGATCGCCAACCAACGCATTTCTGTCTACAACAAAGACGGCAAGGTTACCGGCTCTGCGATATCCTCAGGTCGACCCGAATTCGAGACACCGCAGGGCGTGTTCAGCGTCATCGGCAAGGAGAAGGAACACTTCTCCAATCTCTATGACAACGCACCGATGCCTAACATGCAGCGCATCACCTGGTCGGGTGTTGCCCTCCATGGTGGCAACCTGCCCGGTTATCCGGCCTCTCACGGCTGTATCCGTCTCTCGCAAGAGTTCTCGGAAAAACTGTTCAATATGACCAAGATGGGCACGCGCGTCATTGTCGCCCGCAATGACGTCGTGCCCGTGAGTTTCTCGCATCCACGCCTGTTCACACCGAACATTCTTTCGGGTGCGAATACTTCTTCCACGCCGCTGGAAAACACGAAGGACGGCCAGACCTTCGAACCATCTAATACGCCGATGATGCTCGGAGCCTCACCGGCAGCAATGAGTGAGCGCATGGGCGATAAGTTCGATGCAGCTGTGGCAGCTGCAAGCGGCACTCAGCCCGCTGGATTATCATTGGCGGCAGCAGCCGCTTTGGCTACTAAGGCAGCGCGCGAAGCCGATAAGGCTGCGTTGATGGCTAAGAATGTCGCCTCGTTCAAGACCCGCGAAAGCGATGACGCCTTAAGCGAAGTGCTAATACTGGAAAAAGCCCGATCCGATGCGGCAGCCAAGCTGACCAGCATCGAGGCCGCCATTGCGAAAGGTGCCAAGACGCCCGAAGCTCAATACAAACTTGAGGAAGCGAAATCTGCCGCCGAAGCACAATTGGCCGAACTCGTCACTGAGACGGACATCGCCCGCTCTGTGGCGCAGGACCGTGAATTCCATGCCTTCGAAGCCGAAGACGCTGCGAAATCTGCCGCTGCTGTCAAAATCGTTGCAACCAATGCAGCCCGCGATGCCGCCCGCAAACTGCAACCCGTGTCGGTGTTTGTCAGCCGTAAGACCAACCGCTTGTACGTCCGCCAGGGATTTGTCCCGGTATTTGATGTGCCGGTGACATTTACTAATCCGGAACAGGCCATCGGTACCCATGTGTACACCGTGATGGACCGCGCCAAAGACGGCAAATCAGTCAATTGGAGCGCTATGACCCTAACAGGCGGAAGCGGAGATGCTCTGCCAAGCCCACGCAAGGGCGCGACGGCCGAACCCTTGCTGCCCCCCTCGCAAACGGCAGCTGGTGCCCTCGATCGTGTCGATATGCCAAAAGAGGCGATTGATCGGATCTCCGAACTGCTGACCCCCGGTTCATCACTAATCATCTCGGATAAGGGCATCAGCAACGAAACTGGCAAAGTCACTGATTTCGTGATCCTGACCCGCTAAACTGATGCGAAGCATTAACCGCTTAGCTCAGCTGCCATGCCCGCCAGCCTCTGGCGGGCATTTTAGTTTGCCGAACCGAGTGGGTTTGTGGCCTATTGCCACGAACAACCAGGGAGATCGCCATGAGCCAGAAATCCGAATTCCACAATATCGACAATCCAGCTGATGGCCTGTTCCGGGAACTCGCTCCCGGCCTGACAACGCGCATTTTCGCCGGTGAGCAAGCGATGCTGTCGATCGTAACAATTGCCCCGAATACGCAGGGCACGATGCACCACCACCCGGAAGAACAGTGGGGCGTGCTGCTTGAGGGCTCAGCTCTGCGGATGCAGGGCGACGAAACCATTGCCGTTAAGAAGGGCGATTTCTGGCGTACACCCGGGAATGTTCCACACACAATGAAAGCTGGCCCGGACGGCGCACGCGTGCTCGACATCTTCAGCCCACCTAGGCCGGAATACAAAAAGCCAGGCTCGGGCTTCGGCACGACCTAGGGACAGGCCCGTCAGATCAAAACCTGACGTCGGCATCGGCTGGCCGTCGTTAGGGCCCTCCATAGGACGAGTTCTTGACCACGCCCTCGACAGCAACAGCGCCCAACGGCGGTTTCATTTTGATACCGGTGCTGGCGACGCTTGGCTTGCTCTCGTTGATCGCGCTGGCGCTATCCAAGACAACCATCGTCGATGTCCGAATGGTCGCCAGTCAACTACGTCTGGCAGAGGCCGAAGCACTCGCTGACGGGGCTAGCCGCTTAGCAATCCAGCGCATCATTTCCGACCGCGCGGCGGGACGCCGTGTTGGCAGTAACACCGGCGATAAGAGCGACACCGCCTTCCCGGTCGACGGACGGTCGTTTGCCTGTGGCTTGCCAGCCGCGACTGCCGTCATCACCGCACAAGACGTCGGCGGGCTGGTCGATCTCAACACCGCCCCACAAGCGCTGTTTGATCGCCTATTCACTGGCGTCGGGTTGGCCAAGGAGGACGCGGCCAGCCTGGCAGCTGCGCTCATTGATTTCCGCGACCCTGATGACCGGGCGGTCCTCGGGGGTGGGGAAGCCGCAGAATACCGCGCAGCCGGACTGCCATTCGGGCCCAAGAACGCTCCGTTTTCATCGGTCAATGAGCTTGATCAGGTACTGGGCATGACGCCTGCAGTGATGACACGGATCCGACCTCTAGTAACCGTGTCCTCTATGAGCCGCGGTGTCGATCTCAACGTTGCCAGCCAACAACTACGCGACCTGGACCTGCCGAAAGAGTTTGCTGTGGCCACAACTGGACGAGCATTCATGTTGCGCGTCACAGCAGTTACAGATTTACGGGTCTCATTTACACGCGAAGTGGTGTTTGAACCCAACTCAACCGCCGCCCTAGGGTTCGTCATCACTGACTGGCGGTCGAGTGCGAGTATTGAAACCGCAGCTGGAGCAGAACTGCCCTCATGCCGCGACCTAGCCCGCCGGGAGTGAGCGCGGCTACGGAACAATTCCGATATTGAATGGTTCCGCCGCAGCGCCCGAGTTACCGGCTGCCATTGGTTTGACCGGGCCCAGCCTGCACCTTTACAGGTGCCGAAGATGGCGCGACGGAATTCGGACGAACCACTGGTACGGCAGGCGGCTGTGCAGGTTGGACACGACGGATTGGCGCCACCACTGCAGGGGGAGTAAGAGGAGTCGACTGCCGGTAGCGCTCAGCAACTACCGCAGCCTTTTCCGGTTCTTGAGCCGGTCGGACGATGACTGGCATAACACGCGTGGTCGTCTGGCTGGCTGCTGAAGACGGGGCGGTGTTGTAGATTACCACTCGAGCTATCCCCGACCTGCTCTCGCGTACGTGTTCGATGAAGTAAGATTCTTTCGTCAGCAGCCGATCCAATACGGCTCGCAACGAGCCCTGATAACGTCCATCGACACTGTGTGCTTCGTCACGCGTCGCGTCAGCGAGCCTAGCCCCTTTTTGGTCGAGCCGAAAACCGTAAGTTTCGCCAAGTTTACCCACCACTTCAGCAATAGTTGAGTCTTCAACCGTCACCGTTATCGACCGATCCGCTTGCTGTTCGATTTTCACAGTTCCGGCCGATGCCACAGTCGCGTGGACCGAGCATTGGAAAGCGCATTGGAGACACACAATGCCAAGTGTACGAGCCAAAATACGCATCACAAACCTTCATCAACAACGCGCTAGGCGGGCGCATGCGCCGCCATGGACCTTAGCCTGAAATGCAAAAAACTAGCCACCGCTATTCGAAGCAGCTAGGTTCTGATCTGTTTTGAGTTCGGTGGATTGCAGCGAAACCAGTCCCAATCGTCAAAAGCGTCGGAAACGGGTCGCGGGCGGCGCTGATTTCAGTCGTCAGCTGCCCCAAACATGGCCTAAACCGCTGGAGTGGGCGAAGACTCTCGAAACTAAGTTAAGAGACAAATCACGAGGCGCGGCGTAGCTCGGCTGCCGCAAACGTTTCAGCATGCCGCAAGGCAAGACGGCAGGCGTCGGCGGCTATACGACCTGTCCGCGCGGTTCGTGCCATCCCCAGCTTCGATATGATAACGGCTGAATGCCCCCTCGCCTGGAAGCCGGCCATCACATCACCTGGCAACGGTTCGCCAGTGACCGCAATATAGCAAGGTGGCCGGTTGGCCAGAACCGACAGCGCCACTGATTTGGGGAACCAACCATGCAAAACTACAGCACCGGCGGGCTCCATAGCACAGACTTCGATCATTTGTCCGGCGACCGATATTCCCACTGCACAAGCGGCCATATCACTATAAATGTCATTAGCTGCGATCAGCATCGGTACACTCCAGTGCAGTCGTCATAGTGCGGTCATCAATCGGCGGACGATTGGGTACCACCCCGCTGCCGCTTATACAGCATCATTAGAACAGATGACGTTACTAAACTGTTAACTGTTTCTTTCAAGCAGCCCAAGCATCATGATCGTTAGGCAAACGTCAGAAATAAGGCGTCATTCTCCGACTTCGGCGTGTCGTCACAAGAATTTCGTCCCGACATGAGGCAAATCACGCTTGAAGGGCCGCATTTTTCCTGCAACTGTAACCGCGAGTGCACGTCCACTTCAGACGGACTGATTCAATTTCATTTTCTGTTTGTTACCGTCATCGGCTCATCAGGTTCAGTTGTTGGTTAGCGAGTCCAGAATGGCCAAACCTAATCCCGATTTCGAAAAACCAACAGTTTGTAACGAAACGCCGATCCTAAGGTTAAATAGTGTCGTCCCTGCCACATTTCCAGCGGGTCCACACACGATCAATCTGACCACCGCAGTTGCCACGGTAACACCGCACTCGGTCGAACGAAAGCACGGCATCATGGCCGATGGACGGTCCGGGATGATCGTTCAGACCTCAGTCCCGCAGACTGCCGCGTCTGTGATCGAGCTAAAACGCGAGGCCCACGCAGCGCATGAGAGGCATCTGCAGCAAATTGGCGCAGACTTGCACGATGGGCCAGCGCAGCTACTTGCGCTGACTTTGTTACACATCGATCAATTGACCTCGGCAGCCTTAAACCCGATCCGCGATATAGTTGCAGAAGCACTACAAGAGATCCGAGATATCTCGGTTGGTTTGGTCCTGCCGGAATTGGACCGCCGAACTGCAAAAGCAACAGTACGCCTCGCGGTGGACAATTATCAGCGCCGCACCGGGTGCATGGTCACGGTCGATGACGATGGGTTACCCGCCGATTTTAATCCCTCCAAGGCGATCAAGATCTGTCTGTACCGCATTGTCCAAGAGGGCCTGCAGAACAGCTTCAAACACGCTTGCGGTGCCGACCAGAGCGTGACTCTAAGCCTAAACCCGGCAACTGATTGCACTAACGCGACCTTGGTCACCATAGTACGCGACGTTCGGCCCGGTCCTTGCACCGTTACCGCCAATACTGACGAACATTCGACGTGGCGACGTTCGACCGGAACCTCAACTGGTATCGGTCTAACTGGCCTGAAGGAGCGTATCTCCGCTCTGAACGGCATCTTGGAAATTGTTACCACGACTGGCGGCACAGAGCTGATCGCTCGCATGGCTGTCATGACTAATAACTGACGTATTAAGTTAAGAGGGAAGCAGACCATGGCTGACCGTATCCGCGTTGTTGTTGCCGATGACCATCCGATGTTCCGCGCCGGCATCGTCTTCACTTTTAAAAACGCGGCCTGTTTCGACGTAGTCGGCGAGGCCGCGACCGCCGAAGAAGCGACCAGAGCTGCCCAGACGCTGCAGCCCGATATCGTCCTACTGGACATCAACATGCCTGGCTCCGGCCTGACGGCGGCAGCCGAAATCACCCGCACCTGCCCCAAAGTGCGCGTCGTGATGCTGACAGTCGCCGAAACCAGCGACACGGTGAATAGTGCGCTGGAAGCTGGCGCGAGCGGCTATGTGTTGAAAGGTGCGACGGGTACCGAACTGGTGCGCGTGGTTCAGTCAATTTGCGGCGGTGAATCTTATGTCACACCGGCACTGGGCGCAAAATTGTTGGCTCAGATGCGCCAAAAAGCGGTTTCTCGGAAGGCCGATGGCATCTCCGATCTGACCACCCGTGAGGAAGAAATCCTGGCGCAGGTAGCCTTAGGTCTGACGAACAAGGAAATCGCAAAGAGATTGAAACTCAGCGAAAAGACCGTGAAGCATTACATGACCAACGTGATGCAGAAACTGCAAGTGCGCAATCGCGTCGAAGCGGCGATGCACCTGCAGCGCAATGCGCAGTAGCCAATACGTCTGGCAGCAGCGGACGTTGCTTCAGAAGCCGTCGGCGCTGCCAGAATTATGCGTCCCAACTTTGCGGCGGCGATGGTGAAAACGCCCAGTTCATGGCAGCAGTGAGAACTTTGACACGATCATCCTCGATCTCGGACCACCGAAGTTCGACGCGACGCATTGGCGACGCTGGATTCACGTTATTCGAAATGCTGATCGTTTTGTCGCTAGTCGCCATGGCAACGGCCGTTTCGACAGTGTCGTTTCGCAGTGGGCCGAACCAAGTGGCTTTGCAGCCTGCAGCGGCGCTGATTGCGGTAGATTTCAGATCCGCCCGCGCCGAAGCGATGCAACACAGCCGGGTGGTCGAGATTTTTTTTGACAGCCGCGCCCGCACTTATCATGTGCAAGGGGCAACGGCCGCCAAGCGCTTCCCCGACAATATAGGCTTCGCCTGGACCACCAATGACGGTCAACGCGCTGATTTCACCGATCGCCTGCTGTTTTTCCCCGACGGCAGCTCCACCGGTGGCGCTATGACGCTGTCCAGCAACGGAGCCAGCGCAGGGCCGAACCAAGCAGGACCACAGCGCGCCATCGTGCTATCGGTCGATTGGCTCACCGGCACGGTCCGGCAGGCCGGTCAATGATCAAGCCACCTCATAGTCGTGTCGCGGGCTTCAGCGTTATGGAAGCCTTGGTGGCCCTGACGGTTATCGCCATCGGACTGACGGCCTTCACAAAAGCCGTCAGCAGCTCGTACCGCACTGCAGCCCGCCTAAAACTTAGCACCGCCGCCCTCGCCAGTGCCCGCTCCCACCTCGAGTCAGTAGACCGAACCGGACCGCTGCAAGATGGGATCACCACGGGTAGTTATGCCAACGATCTACCCTGGCGGATGACCATATCGGCACTGGACAGCGCCCCGCGCCCACCGGCTACGGGTGCACGGCCGTTTTGGGTCGTCGTCGAAGCGTTTGACCGGCGTGGTGTGCGGCTCGTGAAACTGGAAACCGCCAAACTTAGCGCCGGGATTGCGCCATGAGCCACCCTGATACCCATAGAACTGAAGCTGGGTTCACGCTGCTCGAAGTCCTCGTCAGCCTCGTGTTGCTAAGCTTGACCACCGCCTTGCTCACAGAGAGCCTGCGTGCTGGCCGCACGGCGCTGAGCGCTGTTAGCCGCATCAACGCGATAGCGCCAGTTGCCGCCACGCAAACCTATCTGCGCCATGCACTCGCCCAGGCACAAGCGCAACCACGACGGGTAGCGGCTAACAGCGCCGACATGAACTTCACTGGTACGCCGCAATCTGTAGCGTTCCATACAGCCCATGCACCACAGGGCCAATTCCAAGGCCTGTATCGGATCGAAATCGGGCCGACATCGTCGGATCAACGTGGGGCATTTGACCTCGATCTCACCCAAGTGCTTTGGCGTTCGCCAGGCAGCACTGCGCCGGAGCTGATCAAACGAGCCACGCAGCTGATTGGCAATGTTGCCAGCGTCGACTTCACCTTTTATGGCGACATGGACGACAATGCTGGTGCAAGTTGGCACAATCAGTGGTCACATCCGATCAAACTGCCAACGTTGGTGGCGCTCGACGTGACTTTTGCTGCTGGCGATCCGCGCCGTTGGGACCGGTTGATTTTGCCCGTCTATGCGGCGGAGGCTGCAGCACTCGCCTGCCCGCCGCGTGGCCGTTGCCGCTAGCCGATCCTGGAGTCGCATGACCGATCATATCCCCGCAACGCGTGCATCAACGGATGGCTCCAACTCCACCCTCACAGCATGGCTGCTGATTGCCGGGTACTTGGCAGTGGCCGTTCCGGTTCTATGGTCTCGGCCGCACACCTGGGCTGTTATGCTGCCAACGCTCAGTTTGGGTGCGACCCTCATCGCCCTCAGTGTCATCGACTTGGCGACACTGCGGTTACCGGACACACTGACACTGCCGCTCATTGCCGCTGGATTGCTGTTTGCAGCCGTTCTCAAATGGGACGGCAACGAATGGGCAGACTTACGCTGGCGATTTCTGGCCGCAGCGCTTGGTTACGGTCTGCTATTTGGGCTTGCCTCGCTATACCATCGGCTACGCAACCGCCATGGCATCGGTCTTGGCGACGCCAAGCTGCTTGCCGCCGCTGGCGCCTGGCTAGGACTAGAGGGGCTGGCACCCACTCTGCTCGTCGCCAGTCTGTCAGCACTGGCGGCGGCGTTGATCGGCCAATTTGCAGGTCGTCCAATCACTGCGGCAACCCGTATCCCGTTTGGGCCGTTTATGGCTGGTGCCATCTGGCTGCTTTGGCTCTACGGTCCGTTGGCATAATTGCTGTTTTGGCTCTGTAATTGCATGCTGCACCAACACAGCACTATAATTCTGGTCGGAGATTTGTAGTGATCGTATTCCCGAGGTCAGTATCGTGATGTTACGTTCAGTTCTTTCCTTCGCTGTGAAATCGATCCGGACCGCAGCCTGTCTTGGCCTCATGGCCGCAAGGGGCAAAACCCGCCCGAAGGTAAATGCACAGGTCAGGGTGCCAAAAGATGCAGGCTTTACGCTGCTGGAACTGCTTGTCGTGATGGGCATCATTGCCATGCTGGCAAGCGTCTCTTACCCGATCATCACCGGCCGGATGCAAAGCGCTCGCATCACAACAGCAAAGGCACAGATTTCGAGCATCACAACCGCTCTTGAGTTGTATGCACTTGATGTCGGCACTTTCCCGCCGCAGCAGGTCGGTTTGACAGGCCTGCTGCAGCAGCCGAACAACACGCCGTCCTGGCGCGGCCCTTATCTGAAAAAGGCCGACGGCTTGACCGACCCATGGGGCCGCCCGTTCAACTATAAATTCCCTGGCACCAAAGGTCAGCCAGAGGTGTTTACTGTGGCCACTGACACCGCCCCTGCCCTCAGTAGCGAGTAATCGTCGGCTCATTGGGAAACGATATCATTGAGGCTCATGATTGCCGTCATCACCGAAATGATCAACCAGCCAACGAGACCACCAATAACAAGCGTTAGGAGCGGGGTCAGCAACGTCATCAGACGGGCGAGCTGACGCTGCAGCGTCGTCTCGAAGATCTGCGCGACTCGCATCAGCATGGTGTCGAGCTGCGCCGTCTGCTCGCCCACCGCCACCAGCCGCAGCGCCAGTTCGGGAAACAGACCCGACTTGGCCAGCGGCTGTGACAGCGACCCGCCCTCTTTGAGGCTTTCGCCAGCCGCCACGGCCGCTAAGCTGAAGGCCTTGTTTTGCAGCACGCTGCCGGAAATGCGCACAGCGTCGAGCATCGGCACCCCGTTATGCGACAGCGTCGACAGCGTGCGGGAGAACCGCGCAGTCTCCCGTGCGGCGACGATCCCCCCGACCACCGGCAGACGCAAGATCGATCGGTCGATCGTCAGCCGCAGCGCCGGGCGACGCCATGCCATCGACACCGCTAAAGCGACAGCCGCTAGCAGGGCCATGACCATAACCCAGTTCTCGGCAAGCGCCGCTTGGGCGTTCACCAGAAAACTCAGCATCGGCGGCGGCACTTGGCCCGCGTCCTTGAACAACGGCATGACCGTTGGCAGCAGCACCGTCAGAATGACCCCCAGCGCGCCCATGGCCGCGACCAGCAGTACCACCGGATAAACCAGGGCGGATGTCACCTGTGACCGCATGTCGTTTGACCGCTCGAGATAGGTGGCGATGTCGTCCAGGACTTCGCCGAGCGTGCTACTGCTTTCGCCCGCCTGCACCAGCCGCCAATAATACTCCGGAAACTCGGCCCCGCGCGCAGCCAACGCCCCCGCCAGCGATTCGCCACGGCGCACCGCTTCGTGCACCGCCTTCGTAACGCGGCGGATGCGTGCCGGTATGAGCGGCTGCAGGCTGACAATCCGCAACGCATCGTCGAGTGGGATTTCGACCTTTACCAGAGTCGCCAGTTCGCGCGTGAGTAGCGCAAGTCCGGACAGCGGCAGTGCGCCAGAGCCGAACACTTCCCGGTCCCACCAGCGCTCCGTGCCGCGCGGCTTATCCTCAGCCACTTCAAGCGGATGAAATCCGCGCTGATGCAGCTGCTGCAGCGCCAATTCGCGCGAGCGCGTCTCAATCTCGCCCTCAGCCAGCGCGCCGCTTTTGTCGTAAGCCCGATAACGGTAAAGCGGCATACCCGTAACCCCCGTTTGCCCGTTTCACGTTACGGAATACCTACTATCGCCCTCAAGAGGTCAAAGGTGCCAATTCACCGTCAAACCGCGTCACCCGCAATACTTCTTCGGGCGTCGTCTCACCGCGCAGGGCCTTGATGAGCCCATTTTGCAGCATCGTCGTCATTCGATCAGCAATTGCTGCCTTTTCAAGCACCGCTTCCGAGGTGGTGGTCAGGATGGTTTCGCGCATCCGCGCCGTCGTCGTCAGCAGCTCATAGATGGTCGTGCGGCCAGAGTACCCGCGCTGACGGCAAGTAGCACAGCCAACGGCGCGATGTGGCCGCAGCGTTTCCCCGGCCATCAGGGCTTCGGCGTCGACTCCGGTGGCGCTGAGCATCTGCATTAAATTGGCTTCATCATTCGAGGGCTCCGCGCATACCTTGCAAAGCCGCCGCACCAGCCGCTGGGCCAGCACGCCTTTCAACGTCGAGGTTAGCAGGTACTTCTCGACACCCATATCAAGCAACCGTGTAATCGTCGCTGTGGCGCTGTTGGTGTGCACGGTCGACAGCACAAGATGCCCGGTCAGCGAGGCCTGCACCGCCATTTGCGCGGTTTCCAGATCGCGGATTTCCCCGACCATGATGATATCAGGATCCTGCCGCAGGATCGAGCGTAGCGCATGTGCGAACGTGAGCCCGATTTTCGGCTGCACCTGGATCTGGTTGATACCGGGCAGCTGATACTCAATCGGGTCCTCGACCGTGAAGATCTTGCGCTCCGACGTGTTCAGCTCGCTCAGGGCCGTATAGAGCGTCGTGGTCTTGCCGCTACCGGTTGGCCCAGTGACCAGAATAATGCCGTTCGGTTGCTGCAGCAGCACGTTCAGATCTTCGAAGCCCCGTCCAGCGAACCCCAGCTTCGGGAAGTTCAGCTCGACACTGGATCGGTCCAAAATGCGCAAAACGATGCTTTCGCCCCACAACGTCGGCATCGTCGAGACACGCAAGTCAATCTCGCGGCCACGTACATTCACCTTGACGCGGCCATCCTGAGGCATGCGCCGCTCGGCAATATTCATCCGCGCCATGATCTTGATGCGTGACCCGAGCGCTGACTTCAGGTTCGTCGCCAGCCGCTCAACAGTCTGCAGCACGCCATCAATGCGGAAGCGCACGCGGACGGAATCCTCGCGCGGCTCGACATGAATGTCGGAGGCCTGACTGGTCACCGCCCGGACAATCAGCTCCTGCACCAACCGGATGACTGGCGCCTCGCTCGCCATATCTTCGAGCCGCTGGACGTCCTCTTCGCTCGCCGTTTCAACGCCCAGCGCTGGATTGCCGAAATCCTGTGCATTCGCCTCACCCGATATCTGACCGCCAGCACCATACAGCCGGTCAATCGCGCTATCGAGGTCGCCGTCGGCAACAACGCATCGCTCTACCGGCCGGTCGATCAGATAGGACAGCGAAGCAATCGCTTCATCATTGAAGGGATCCGCGACGGCGACCGCAATGTGGTCCGTGCGGTCAGCAAATGGCAGCAGGCGGTTAAGTTTGAGAAAGCCGATATCGACACGATCTGGCAGCAGCGCTTCCGACGGAAAATCGGCAACGGTGACCAGCGGCAGCATGCAATAGCCCGCCAGCGCTTTCGCCATCGCTGCGTCAGTCAGCAGGCCAAGGCGCATCAACACAAGGTCAAACCGCTCGCCGGACTCGCGCTGTGCCAGCTGGGCCTGCCGCAGCCGGTTTTTGTCACCCAGATTTTGGCCAAGCAGATACGCGCCGAACTGCTCGACAAACTCGGCGCTGCGCGGATTTTGAGACCGTTGGAACTCAGGTTGGAATGTTTGCATTAGTCGCCCTACTGGCGGATTTTGATTGGCTGAACCCTGTGTTTTTGCAATAACTTAAGCGCGCTTTGCAGATCAAAGCACGATGCAGAGCGACGAGGTTAACAGCGGCCACAGCATGGATCCATCGATCAATGCAACGAGTATACCACACATCTACCTGACCGGCACAAAACCTGCTTCCTGACTAAGCTATGACTTGCCCGCATTGCTCGAATGCCGATATCAGGGAAAACCGCACATATGAGTGCCGCACTGACGACCGTCGGTTCAGCGTTAACCAACTTCCTATCCTGGTGGGGTAGCGAGTTGGTCGGCCTGTTGCCGCGCGCGCTTACTCGCGGCTCACAGGCAACACGACCCGATCACATCATCAGCTTCGAAGATGGCCGATTACGCCTCGTCGCCGCCAACGGCGCACTATCGAATGATCTGATGTCGGCGGCAGAGCTAGTCGATCTGCTGGCCACTGAGCAGAAGCGTGCGCCACTGCGGGTTGGATTGCGGGTGCCCTATCGTGCCTGTTTCAGCCGCCGCCTTGAGCTGCCAAGTGCCGCCGCGCGGGATTTCACGCGCCTGCTGGCCCTGGATCTGGAGCGCGCCACTCCCTTCAAACCTCGCGACGTCCGCACCGCTCACTTCATCGAGGACGAGCAACGCGGCACCGGCAAAACCGCTTTGCGTCAGCTGGTTTTGAAACGCTCCAGCGTCGATCACGTCATTTTGGCACTGCAGGACGGAGGCCTCAGCGTCACCCAGGTGGACTGCTGGAGCCCGGACGGTCAATCGGCGCTCCCCGTTAACTTCCTGGAAGTGACAACCGATTCAACGTCGCGGCGCCGGAGCTGGTTCTGGCCGACCGCCCTGGCGGCGAGCGCAGCTGGTCTAGCGGCGTTCGGCGGCTACACGTTCGTAGAGCGTCATGAAGCGGCACTTGCGAACATCAAGGCGCAGACCGGCAAGCTGCGGGTGCTGGCCCAGGAGAAGCGGAATCTTGAAGCACAAGCGCGTGCGCAGCAGGCCGAAGTCCGGAATTTTGCCCAGGTGCTGGCTTCGGCCCCATCAAAAGCTTTGGCGCTGGAAGAGCTGACCCGTCTGTTGCCCGATAGCGCCCGCGTAACCGATCTGAAACTCGATGGCGCCACCGTCGACATCACCGGTGTCGCCCAATCCGCAATTGGACTGATGCCGATCCTCGAACGCTCAACCGTTTTCTTCGGTGCCGAACAGACCGCGCCGATCATGACCGATCAGCGGGAAGGCAAGGACCGTTTCAGCATCCGCGTCCGGATCCGCAGCTCCATCGCCGAACCGACAAAGCCCGATCAAACCAAGCCGACAGGGAGCGTGCGTTGATTTATAGACTCCCACAGTGGATCCGGCGTCTGCTGGCTGTTTCAATGCTGCTTGCGGCCCTCGGCGTCACAGCTCTGTTAACTGTGGTCCCGTTCATGTCCCAGTTGGCGGCGGCACGAGAACGGCTGGAACAGGAACGCAGCGTTTATGGTCGTCTGCTCGACGCAACGCAAACACTGTCGATGGCCGAGCAGTTGGCGCAGGGAAGCCGCGCCGCCAAGACCACCGGCCTGTTTATCGAGGGCGAGAGCGAGTCAATCCGTCTCGCATCGCTGCAGTCACAAGTCGTCGATATCATCGCCGCTCATGGCGTCAAACCACGCTCCGCCCGCATGCTGCAAACCCGCGAGCGCAACACACTGAAACTGGTGGGTGTCCAACTACAGTTGACCGCTACAACGGAGCAGTTGCAGAAAATACTACTGCAGATTGAAGCGCACCGCCCCATTTTGCTGGTTGAAACCTTGCACCTGACAACTGCTAACGCAGCGAGTGCCGATGAAGATCGCGGACTGCTGGAAGCTAGGCTCGACATCGTTGCAATCGAAGCCCGCCCCAACGAGGCACGGCCCAGTGCCCCGCGTGTGAAGGCTCCATGATCATGGCAAAACCCTCAATTGGAACGCCCACCTTCGTCTCACTGGCCACGCCGACTACGCGCCGCAATCCTTGGCCCATTCTCGCCCTATTGGCCCTGAATGGATTGGCTGCGGCTGGGCTCTGGCAAGCCATGGAGCGGCCCATCGACACGGCACCGATCAAGGCCACCAGTGCAAACGCAACTGTGGAGCGCTCATCTTCCGCTGGTCCTGACACCCTGATTCCAGGCGCACGCTCCCTGGCCGATCTCCCCGAAACCGCGCGACGACCGCTGTTCTCAGCCAGCCGACGCCCCTGGGTCGAGACACCAAAACCGCCAGAACCTGTGACCAACGTCGCGACACCGCCTCCAGTCGTCGTCCCGGCTTATCCAGCCAATCAACTGCAGTTGATCGGAGTACAGGGACACCGCAACAATGCGGCTCGTGCACTTATCCGGGTAGGCAGTGAATCCCAGGGTACCTGGCTTCGGGTCGGCGAGAGCATCCGTGGCTGGAAACTGCGTGAGGTGACGAGTGACAGCAGCGTTATCCTAGAAACGCGCGGGGAGCAGGTCGAACTCGTGACAGACGACGCGGGAGCGCCTGTTAATCAAGCCCAGCAACCGCCTCAGCAGCTCCGGCGCTAAAGAAGCAATCGGAAGTTTCAGGGCGTAGGGAGGCCAAGGAACGGCGAGGAACGGCAGAGACTGTTGCAAAATAGTTTGCCTCGTGAGATGGCGGTGCCTGAATTTGAAACGGCCCCCAAGCCGCCACTATGAAACGTACCCCCATGAGCAGTGACACCCGCATCGACCGGCGCTTTGCCAGCCTTGCCAAGGAAGGGCGTGCAGCCTTGGTGACGTTCGTCATGGCCGGAGACCCCGATCTCGCCACCTTCAGCAAGATCCTGGCTGGTCTGCCTGCCGCAGGCGCCGACGTGATCGAGATTGGCATGCCGTTTTCCGATCCTATGGCCGATGGACCGGCTATCCAGGCGGCAGGCATTCGCGCGCTGAACCACGGCCATACCATGCAGATGACCCTGGCCGCAGTTGCTGCTTTCCGGGTCAAAGACCAGACAACGCCGATTGTACTGATGGGCTATCTCAATCCGATCTACGTTTACCCGGTCGAGCCGTTCCTGGATGAAGCCAAGGCCGCCGGTGTTGATGGCCTGATCATCGTCGATGCGCCACCTGAGGCTGACGACGAGCTTTGCCTGCCAGCCGTGGCACGCGGTCTCAACTTCATTCGGCTCGCCACCCCGACCACGGATGCGAAACGCCTGCCAGCCGTGCTCGAGAACACGTCGGGCTTCGTCTACTATGTGTCGATCGCCGGGATAACAGGGGCCGCCACGCCCGACCCAACGGCGGTCCACGCCCAGGTCAAGCGAATCAAAAAAGCTACGAAACTGCCCGTCTGCGTTGGCTTTGGCGTGCGCACACCCGCGCAGGCCGTTGCCATCGCCAAGGGGGCGGATGGCGTGGTTGTTGGCTCTGCACTGGTAACCGAGATCGCAACGTCTTTGGATAAGGCGGGAAAAGCCACTGGTACAACGGTGTCAGGCGTCCTAAATAAGGTTAGCGAGATATCGAAGGCTCTGAGGGCGCGCTGAGGCGGGTCCGGGCCACAGGAATGGTCGTGCCCCACCGGTTTGCCCCCGTCGTGTCTGCGTCGGAGCCGGGTTACGGGGCCAATTTGCTTTGACAAGTTGCTGCCCGTCGCTATTCGGCAGCTCTTGGAAAAATGGAGCACGCATCGGTGAACTGGATCAATAACGTTGTCCGCCCGAAAATCCGCGGTATTCTTGGCACGAAGCGCGAAGTGCCTGATAACATGTGGATTAAGGACCCTGAATCCGGTCAATTGGTGCTGACCAAGGACCTGGAAGCCAACCAGTTCGTGTTCCCTGGCTCCAACTATCACGAGCGGATGACAGCGCCGCAGCGCCTCGCCCATACCTTTGACGGTGGCGAATACACCCGCGTCTCCGTGCCAGCCGTTCCGCTTGATCCGCTCAAATTTCGCGACAACCAGAAATACCCCGACCGCCTGAAAGACGCACGCGCTAAAACTGAACTCGATGACTCCGTGCTTGTCGCCGAGGGCCGTCTTGAGGGCCAAGACATCGTCGCTGCAGCCCATGACATGCGCTTTGTTGGCGGTTCGCTCGGCATGGCAGCTGGTCAGGCCGTGATCACCGGCATGATGCGCGCCGTCGAACGCAAAACTCCATTTATCCTGTTCGCAGCCTCTGGCGGAGCCCGCATGCAGGAGGGCATTCTGTCCTTGATGCAGATGCCGCGCACCACCATCGCTGTCCAGCGCCTGCGTGAGGAACGGCTGCCGTATCTTGTTGTTCTGACGGACCCAACCACCGGCGGCGTTACCGCTTCCTACGCCATGTTGGGCGACGTTCATATCGCGGAACCCGGCGCGCTAATCTGCTTTGCCGGTCCTCGCGTCATCCAACAGACCATCCGCGAGCAGTTACCTGACGGCTTCCAGCGCGCCGAATACCTACTGGCCCATGGCATGGTCGACATGGTCGTGCACCGCCATAAAATGCGCGAAACGCTTGGCCGCCTGTGCCGCCTGCTGATGGCCAACAATGAGCTGGTCAAACCGGCACCGAAGAGCAAAAGCAACGGTGCCTACGTCAACGGCGTTGCCGCCGAGGGCCGCATGATCGAAGCCGGCGCAAAGAACAGCGCGGTGATCGCAGCAACCGATGCCTCGAAAACCGCTAGTGCGGCTAAGACCAACCCAAAGGATGGCGCGCGCAGCTAAGTGGAGCGGGGTGCGAGAGTACGTCTATGATCGACACCTCCTACCAAGCGGCGCTTGACGACATCTATGCCTCATTCATGCGGGTCAAACACCTGAACAAGGGCCGGTTTGACCGCGACGCTCGCCAACCGCAGCGCCTCCTCGCCGTCGCGCGGGAGCGGGGGATTCTGCCGCCGCCGGACCGGACCATCAAAGTCTCCGGCAGCAAGGGCAAGGGCACCACGGCACGCATTGCCGCGCGCATGCTCCAAAACGAATTGCCCGATGCCAAGATCGGCCTGTTTGTCTCGCCCGAGGAAGACGACCACAACGACCGCATGCGCATCAATGGCATCGCCATGTCACGCGATGCATTTGTCCGGCATTACAATCAGCTTAAACCGCAGCTCGCCAAAGCCAAAACGGAGTTAACCGGCGCTGATTATCTCTCACCGCTCGGGATTTTCCTAATGATCGCGCTGGATTGGTTCTATGCGGAAGGCGTTGACTATTTTGTACTCGAAACCGGCCGGGGCGTTGCACACGATGAAGTAGGGCGAATTCCATCGAAAATTGGAATACTCACGTCGATTATGCTGGAGCACGCGGATAAACTGGGGCCGACACTCCAGGATATTGAACAGGATAAATTATCGCTGTGCGACACATCGAGTGTTGTGTTTGCAGCACCTCAAGTTGGCACCACAGCGCCAAGGATATCTAATATCAAGATAATAGATCCGCCCGCCGTCAGCCATAATACACTGCCGAGATGGCTGAACCTCAACAATGATTTGGCGCTTGCTGGCGTCGGGCAATTGTTAGGCACTGCAGCGCAGCTCGTACCGCTGACAGAGTGGCGCGATGTCTCCGCCTCATTTGGTCTCCACCAAATTAAAGGGCACGTCTTCGCCTACGAAGGCTTGATCCATACCGATAGCCTCGACCGCGATATGCTTGAACACTGGCAGACCGACCACTTGGCTACCAACGTCATCACCTCTTTCCCCGACGACAAGGACCGCGAGCAGCTTCTTGCCGCATTCAAACACTACGTCTGGCCGATCACCGAATGCGTACTGACGGGCACTCGTGGCTACCTCGACTATACCCGCACGGAAGCTGACAGCACAGGCTCCCGCGTCACTTTCGGATTCGATGATGTTGCGGGTTTCGCCACCTGGCTTGCTGCACGTCTGGCCTCCAGCGGGCCCGGCCGCACTTATCTCGTTGGCACCCAAACTTACATCCGGCTTGTCCGCAAAGCGCTCGCGTTGATGGCCCAATCCGGAGGCCCACATGGCCCAGTCTGAAACCAGTGACGTCCTGCTCGACCGTCTGAAACGGCTCTATCCGGTCACTATCGAGCTCTCGCTTGACCGGCTGCACAAGCTGCTCGCCAAGCTCGGCGATCCGCACAAGCGGATGGGGCCGATGATCCATATCGCTGGTACCAATGGCAAAGGTTCCGTGTGCGCCTATCTCGCAGCAATGACCACGGCGGCAGGATTGCGCACCCATTGGTATTCGTCGCCACATCTTGTGTCATTCCACGAACGTATTCGACTCGCCAATAATCCCGGTTTGCCGACGCCGATTTCTGAGCAACTGCTGGTCGACACCCTTAATCGTGTTGAACAAACCAACGCGGGCGCCCCCATCACATTCTTTGAAATCACTACGGCAGCAGCATTTCTGGCATTCGCCGAACACCCGAGCGACCTGATTATTCTCGAAGTCGGCCTCGGCGGACGATTTGATGCCACTAATGTCATCGACAAACCATTGGCCTGCGTGATCACGCCCATTTCCATCGACCACGCCGAATATCTCGGGGATACGCTGGCCAAAATTGCGGGTGAGAAAGCCGGAATACTGAAGCGCGGTGTGAAGGCCATCGTTGCCAGCCAACCCGACGAAGCACTCGACACGATTCGCGCCGTTGCCCAGCGCGTAAGCGCGCCCCTTGTGCTGACCGGCGAAGACTTCGACGCTTACGAACAACGCGGACGTTTGGTGTTCCAGAATACCGCGACGCTGCTCGATCTACCCAAGCCCGCCCTGATCGGCCGCCACCAGATTGCCAATGCCGGGACTGCCATTGCCGCTGCCCTCGAAATCCCCGGCATGAGTAAAGCCGCCATCGAGCGCGGCCTAGTCGAAGTGCAGTGGCCCGCCCGCATGCAGCGGTTAACCGGTGGCACTCTATCCGCACTGGTGCCGAGCCCCAGTGAACTCTGGCTCGACGGCGGCCACAATCCCGCGGGCGGCCAAGCCTTGGCACAGACACTCGCCGATCTCGAAGAGCGGGCCTCCAAACCGTTGGTCATGATCGTTGGCATGATGGGGGCGAAGGACGCGGCGGGCTTCCTGGCACCATTCGCGACGCTAGCCCGGCAAATCATCGCCGTTCCGGTACCGGCCACACATGAGGCACCCATGAAACCGGAATTGCTAGCAAAAGCCGCCACCGACCTCGGCCTGCCCGCATCAACAGCCGCCAGCGTGATTGATGCACTTGCCGTTGCCAATCGGTCGCCCGGTCCCAAGCGCGTGCTGATCTGCGGCTCGCTTTATCTGGCGGGTCATGTGCTGGCGCTGGAAGCAGGTGGCTCCACCGCGCGCTAGCCGATGATCAACATTGATGACGCGCACCAGAACGCAAAAAGCCCGCAGCCAGGGGGAGGGCTGCGGGCAGAAATCACGGTGCTTGGGGGGGGATAGTCGGGACAGCACCGCGACATGAATAGACATAGCTCATCCATCGTGGATTGGCAATAGGTTTGAACAAAAATGTTTCCTGAAATGCGGGCAATAGACCAATTCTGAGTATTACTAAAGTCTAAGTGATGCGTTAGCAACCGAACGGCGTTCGGTCATGTCAAGATCAACACCCCAGACAATCCACAGAAATTTCCAAAAAATATCGACAAGCCAATAAGAACTGACGACCAGCTGAGAGTTAATGGCACGTACACTGCGTCTAAAACGAAGTCAATTTGAACGATGTTCAGGCCAAAGAATGCCGCCGACGTTCGGAACGCAAACCGTCAACTTGACCTGAGATATCAATTTTTCGCACATGAGATATGCAAAAATCTTTTCTAACAGCTACGCTCGATGGCATCACGCACACCTCCGTGCTGTGCCAACGCACGTATTTTGATGTTCCGGACTGTTTGCCCCAAGAAAATCATTGCGTTGCATCTGACGCATCGCTTTGATGCGAACTGATCGAGGGGCCGCCATCCGCTGGGCCTTCGGCGACTGAAATGGCGAGGGTTGGTCGGCAATGCGTCGAGACAAGTTGTATAAATCGCGAGCGGCGCTGCTGCTCCTTCTGAGCACAGCAATGCTAAGTCCGACGAGTGCACAGGCCGAGGAGCCCACAGGCTTCAGCTGCACGTTCAAAGCGGGCACGACGCTGACGTACAACAAGGCCAGAAGCACGTTCCGCAAGGTCGCCGCTAAACCGTTGAAGTTCGATGTCGATGCCATCGATCTGCCCGGTCAGAAGGCCGAGCTGACCACCAGCGTCAGCAAAGGCAAAGGGCCGCTGCGCATCGTCCGCGCACTCAATGCCAACCACTACCTCGAAGTGGTCAGTGAGGGCTTCCTGAACATCACCACCATCTACGACCGCGATGCCAAACTGGGTGCCCATCCAGCCGTGCACTCCCGGCATTTCGGCCTGTTCGGCGAGCCGGTGGTGGCGCAGTACATGGGCAATTGCAGGGCTAAAGACGTAGTGAAGTGACGGCGCAGTGAAGAGAAGGCGCCGTTTAATCAGGGTGGGGGACTAGTCCCCTGGACCCCATTTGCAAGTGAAGCGGGTCGCTATGCTCAAAAAAGTGCTGATTGCTAACCGCGGTGAGATTGCCTGCCGTATCATCCGCACCGCCAAGCGGATGGGCATCAAAACCGTGGCGGTGTACTCGGATGCCGACGCCAAGGCGCTGCATGTCAGCCAAGCTGACGAGGCCGTGCATATCGGCCCATCGCCCGCGCCTGAGAGCTATCTGCGCATCGACAAGATCATCGCTGCAGCTAAAGCCACAGGCGCGGACGCCATCCATCCCGGCTACGGCTTCCTGTCCGAATCCGCTGAGTTCGTCGAAGCCGTCGTGGCGGCGGGCATCACCTTTATCGGCCCATCAGCCAGCGCCATGCGTGCACTCGGCGGCAAGGCGGCTGCGAAGGAGATCGCGATCAAAGCGGGCGTGCCCGTCGTGCCGGGATACCAGGGCGCGGGCCAGGAACCGAAAGCGCTGGCTGCCGAAGCCAAGCGCATCGGCTATCCCGTGATGATCAAAGCCATCGCCGGTGGCGGCGGTCGTGGCATGCGGATGGTTGCTAGTGCCGCTGACTTCGCCGATGCCCTCGACAGCGCCAAACGCGAGGCCACCAGCGCCTTCGGCAACGACATCATGCTGATCGAGAAGCTCGTCGTCGCCCCCCGCCACATCGAAGTGCAAGTGTTCGGAGACACACATGGCGGCTGCGTGCACTTGTTCGAGCGTGACTGCTCCCTGCAGCGCCGCAACCAGAAGGTGATCGAGGAAGCGCCGGCTCCGGGGATGTCGCCCGAGTTGCGCGGAAAAATGTGCGAGGCGGCGGTGCGGTTGGCCAAGTCCGTCGGCTATGCGGGAGCTGGCACGGTCGAATTCCTGGTCGAAGGCGGCACGCTGAACGCCGACGCGCCGTGGTACTTCATCGAGATGAACACCCGCCTGCAAGTCGAGCATCCGGTGACCGAGGAAATCACCGGCCTCGATCTGGTCGAGTGGCAGTTCCGGGTCGCCGCGGGCGAGAAACTACCCAAGGCGCAAGCCGACATCACCATGTCCGGCCACGCGATTGAGGTCCGCATCTGCGCCGAAGACCCCAGCAACGGCTTCATGCCGAGCGTGGGCA
>JAYSVA010000244.1:0-3596 GCA_043718785.1 Hyphomicrobiaceae bacterium | reverse complement strand
TGGCGGCGACCCGCGCCTCCGGTACCAACGCCGTCAAATACGGCACGATGCGCGAAAACGTGCTCAACGTCACCGCCGTGATGGCCGACGGTGCCATCGTCAAAACCGCCAGCCGTGCCCGCAAATCATCCGCTGGTTACGACCTGACCAAGCTGATGGTTGGCTCCGAAGGCACGCTCGGCGTCATCACCGAACTGACCGTCCGGCTGTACGGCATCCCCGAGCAGATCCTCGCCGCCAGCTGCACCTTCGAAACCGTCGAAGGTGCCGTCAACACCGTCATCCAGTCGATCCAGCTCGGCCTCGGCGTCGCCCGGATGGAGCTGCTCGACCCCCTGATGATCAAGGGCATCAACGCCTACTCGAAAATGTCGCTGCCCGAGAAACCCACCCTGTTCCTTGAGTTCCATGGCACCGAAGTCTCCGCCCGCGACCAGGTCGACCAATTCAAGGCGCTGGCCGAAGCCGAGGGCTGCCTGACCTACGCTTGGGCCGAGAAAGAAGAAGACCGCCGCCGCCTATGGAAAGCCCGCCATGACGTGTATTGGGCCGCCAAAGCCTTGCGGCCCGGCGCTCAGGCACTTGCCACCGACGTCTGCGTGCCGATCTCCGAACTCGCCCGCTGCATCGCCGAAACCCAGGCCGATATCGCCAAATACGGCCTGATTTCACCCATCGCTGGGCACGTCGGCGATGGCAATTTCCACTGCCAGCCGCTGGTCGACGTCAACAACCCCGCCGAAATGGCCGCCGTCGAGCACTTCCTGCATAACCTCGCCGAGCGCGCCATTGCCATGGACGGCACCTGCACCGGCGAACACGGCATCGGCCAAGGCAAACAGAAGTACATGCTGAAAGAACACGGCACCGGTCTCGCCGTGATGCGCCAGATCAAAGCCGCACTCGACCCGCACGACATCATGAACCCCGGCAAAATCTTGCCAGCAGCGTGAACGAACGGGTGAATGTGGGGATGAGCATGCCAGGTGTCGTCACCTTTCGCAGCCTACGGAAAACATGCCATAGTAGCGTCACGCTGGCAAGCAACGCCTGCGGATAGCGTTAATATTCGTGGTTAATTTATTGTGGCGAAAATACGGCGCCAGACGACGACGGCTTATCCAAGGGCTAAGCTTCGCGGCTGGCTCGCCTTTTTCGGCCTAGCGCGATAACGTTTGGCTGAGTCGGCGGCCAGAGTTGCTGCCGCAACAAACGAGACCGCCATGACGTCCACCTCTGCCGCTTCTCCTGCTGTCACCTCCGCCATCCGCACGCTCGGCGTCGAGGCGGACGGGTTGGCGGCCCTAGCCACGGCCCTCGATGGCCCGCTCGCCGAGCCGTTCGCCAAAGCCGTCGCGGTGATCGCCGCCGCCAAGGGCCGCGTCATCTTCACCGGCATCGGTAAGAGCGGCCACATCTGCCAGAAGCTCGCCGCCACCATGGCGTCCACCGGCACGCCCGCCTTCTTCGTCCACCCGAGCGAAGCCTCGCACGGCGATCTCGGCATGATCACCAAAGATGATTGCATCATTGCCATGTCGTGGTCCGGCGAAACAGTCGAGCTGACCAACATCATCACCTTCTCCGGCCGCTTCGGCGTGCCGTTGATCGCCATGACCTCGCGGGCCGACAGCGCGTTAGGCCGCGCCGCTGACGTGACCCTGGAATTGCCGCGCGCCAAGGAGGCCTGCCCGCACGATCTCGCCCCCACCACCTCAACCACGATGCAGCTGGTGCTCGGCGATTGCCTGGCCGTGGCGCTGCTCGAGGCGAAGGGTTTTTCCGCGCATGATTTCAAGGTGTTCCACCCCGGCGGATCGCTCGGTGCGCGGCTCAAGTTCGTCGCTGACCTCATGCACAAAGGCGACCGCCTGCCGCTGGTCCGCGAGACCATGGTGATGAGCGAAGCGCTGCTGATCATGACAGAGAAAAGCCTCGGCTGTCTCGGTGTTATCGATGCCAGCGGTCACCTCGTTGGCATGATCACCGACGGCGATTTGCGCCGTCACATGGGCAATAATCTGGTGCGAGCGTTGGCCGCCGACATCATGACCAAGAACCCGAACACGCTCGCCCCCGACCTGCTCGCCTCGGAAGCGCTAGCGATCATCAACTCACTCCGCCGCACCCAGATGTTCGTCGTCGCCGATGGCCTGCCCGTCGGCATTCTGCACATCCACGACCTGCTCCGCGCCGGCGTCGCTTAAGGTCCGTCGCATTATTGTGGGAGGCAGCCAATGCACGCCTTGCATTGTCGCGAACACTCAGGTACGCACGGCACAGCTGGAGATGTGGCCGAGTGGCTGAAGGCAACGGTTTGCTAAATCGTCATACGTCTAACGATGTATCGAGGGTTCGAATCCCTCCGTCTCCGCCATTTTTCCCTGATATCATTGGTATATTTCGCCTTTCGGGCGACTGTCCCTAGCACTGTCCCTAGCAGCGGCAAAAGTCTGGCGTGGTCAAGTGTGGACACTTGGTCGCATTCAACCTATCCCGCGCGTTATCCCGGTTCGGGCCGTGGCGCTGTCAGTTATGCCGTGCCAGGATGCGTTAGTTCTGCGTTTGGGGGCTTCATGATATTGCGGTGCATGAGTGGGCTGGTTGCCCTGGTCTTCGTTGTGTGTGGTCCGGTGTCGGCGCAAACGCAGCCGGTTGAAACCCAACTTCGCATGAATGCGACACTTCAAGACGCGTTGATCTGGACCGGCCACTATGAGGGGCTGACCGATGGCTCATTGGGGCAACGTTCGATTACTGCCATGGCTGACTTTCAGCGAGCCATAGGTCAACCGCCAACCGGCGATCTAGCGGCAGAGCAGAAGCTTCAACTTCTCAAAGCAGCCAACGAGCAACGGCAGCGCTGGGGCTTCCGCCTCGTTGAAATTCCCAAGGTCGGTTTCAACGTTGCTCTACCCACCGCCCTCGTGACTTGGAAAAACAATAAGGCCAACGGCTCCCGATATGCGAGTGCGGACGGCAAGATTGAAATTTTGGTCTCGAAGTTTCTGGCAGCCGAGCAACCGCTTCGAAGTCTCTATGACCAAGTTTTGTCGCTACCTGCGTTGCGGCCTGTCACTATGAAACCCTACTATGGCGACCACTTCTTCGTTTCTGGAGAAAATGAGAACACAGATTATTATTTCACGGCTCGGCTGGAGGCAGGCGTAGTTAAGGGCCTAACGATCACAACGTCACGCGCCCGGCGGCCGGAAATGTCCCGGCTGATTGTCGCCATTGCGAACGCCTTTCACTATTCGCTGCCCGACTATGCGGCGGCGGCTGCACTCGTTGCCGAAAGGGGGCAGCCAGCACCGAACGTGCACGGGTACCAAAAGCGTGCGGAACCAGAACCACAGGTAGCATTACCGCCGACGACGCAGGCACCGGCTCCGGCCAAGGAAATGGTGAGCACTGGTACCGGCTTTTTCGTTTCGGACTCTGGCCACGTTCTAACCAATGCCCATGTCGTCAAAGGATGCACGTCGGCAGTGGTCGCCCAGCCGGGCGGAAAGTCTGAGTTCGCCCGGATCGTCGCCGTTGACTCGATCAACGATCTTGCCTTGCTCTCCTCATCATGGCGGCAAAGCAATGTC
>JAYSVA010000243.1:0-22016 GCA_043718785.1 Hyphomicrobiaceae bacterium | reverse complement strand
GTTGTCGAAATAGCGGCAAGCCAAGCAGTGGCGGCTCAGCCCGCAGTGGTTGCGGCTGTTCCGGCACCTGTGGCACCGAGCCCAGAACCCGCCCCTGTTCAGCCGGTCACTCCGGTTCAGGCCCCAGCCGAACCAGTGGCCGCGCGCAAGCCAACCGTCGCCGAAGTGCTCGCAGCCACATCTGGCCCGGCCGAACCAACGACTTCAGCCAAGGACGAGCTCGGCGACAACGTCGCCGCCGCCAAAACCTCGAAACGCCGCAAGGCCGCCGATTCGGTCAGCGCCAAAACTTCACCGGAAGGCGACGTGGCATCCAAACCCACCCCCAAGCCCCGCACCAAAAAGCCAAAACCGGAAGCTGGTACGTCGTCGACGTGATGCTGTTTTCGCCCTCTCCCCGCCCGCTTGCGGGGAGAGGGCAGAGACCTGTTTGAGCGCGAGCGAAATCAGGTCGAGGGTGAGGGGCGGCCACACGCTCCGAACCTGTTGCCGCCCCTCACCCTCGATCAGTTTGGCTTGATGCCAAACCGATCTCTGCCCTCTCCCCGTCAAAACGGGGAGAGGGCAAGAAAGCGCCACGGACATCATGGGCAAGCTGGTTGATCTGGAACTGCTGAACGCCAAGGTTGGCAATTACCGCACGGGCACCGTGGCGGCGCTGAAGGATGCTGAGAACCTGCTGGCGCACGCCAAGATGCGGCGGCGGCAGATGTCGCAGATGATGATCGCCTATGATCACGCGACGTCGAAGCGGCGGCTGGCGGCGGGGCAATATCTCATCAGCCGGAAGATCGACGGCGAGTTCACCTGCATGCTCTGGCAGGACGGTGAGGTGTGTTCGCTCAACCCCTACGGCACGGTGCGGGCCGGTGCGCCGTTGCATGACGAATTCGCCAAGCTGATGGCCAAGTCCGGCGTCAAACGCGCGATTATTGGCGGCGAGCTGTACGTCAACCGCGCCGACCTCAAGCGCACCCGCGTGCACGATGTTTGCCGGATTGCCCGGGCGCCGGAAACCGCCGAGGATGTGGCGTCGTTGAACTATGCCGTGTTCGCTGTCTATGACCTCGATGGGGTCGATATGGTCATGCAACCGATGGAGCAGTTAGCCAAGATCCGACAGCTGTTCAGCGGCGGCACCCGCGTACACCCGATGGAGACGCTGGAGGGCAGCGAGGCCGACATCCAGGCGAAGTTCCAGCAGTGGGTGATCACGGAGGGCGGCGAGGGGATCGTTGTCCGCAGCGAGAAGTTCGGCTGGTACAAGATCAAGCCGCGCCACACCATCGACGTCGCGGTGATCGGCTATTCGCACGGCATCGAGGACCGGGCGGGCATGCTGCATTCGCTGCTGCTGGCGCTGGTGCGGGAAGACGGCACCTATCACGTTATCGGCCGCACTGGGGGCGGGTTCTCGGACGAGCAGCGCTATGCCATGGTCGATGACCTCGCCAAGTTGGTGGTCGAGAGCTCCTATGCTGAGGTCAATTCGGACCGCGTTGCCTACAAGATGATCAAGCCGGGCCTAGTTGCCGAAATCTCCTGCCTCGACATCATCTCAGAGACTAGCGATGGCAGCACCATCGACCGGATGGTGATCGAGTGGAACGGGGCGGCATCGAGCTGGGCGGGGGTGCGACGGTTGCCGTTCGCCAGCATCATCTCGCCGCAGTTCGAGAAATTGCGCACCGATAAGGTCGCCTCGGTCGATGATACCGGGCCAAGCCAGCTGACGCGGATTATCGAACTGCCGGACGATGCGGTTGGCACGCAGGGGCTGCACCTGCCGAAAGCCGAAATCATGAAGCGGGCGGTCGCCACCAAGGAGCTGAAGGGCAAGGTGATGGTGCGCAAGCTGCTGCTGTGGAAGACCAACAAGGAGCAGCTGTCGCCGGATTATCCCGCCTACGTGCTGCTGCTGACCGACTATAGCCCGAACCGCAAGACGCCACTGGAGCGCGAGATTCGCGTCTCCGCCAGCCTTGAGCAGATCGAAACCTACTGGACCACCTGGAGCACCGAGAACTTCGTCAAAGGCTGGGTGATGAAGTAGAGTCGTCCGTGATTTGGTGCGCGCATCAGCCGGTCAAAATCCGTACAGTCCCGCCGGGTTGTCGACGAGGATGCGGGTTAGTTCGGTGCGGTTGCGACACCACTGGTTCAGGCGGTTGAGGGCGGCGCCGTCGTCCTCCGGAATGAACGGCTCGATCTGGTCGGGGGCCAGTTTGCCGCGTGAAGCGCCGCCGGGATGCGGCCAGTCCGTGCCCCAGACGACGCGCTCGACGTTGGCGTCGATCAGAGCGCGGGCCAGTGGCGGCACGTCGGCGCGAGCGGGGTCCGTGGAGATGCGGTAGCTGCCGGAAATCTTGACATAGGACTTGCCGCTGCTGACCAGCGCCACCAGTTCGGCAAAGCCCGGTTGCTGGATGCCAGCCGCCGCATTGGCGTGGCCAAAGTGATCGACCACCAGTGGCACGGGCAGCGCTTTCAGTTTGTCGGCCAGCGCTGCGATGGTGGCCAAGTTCGTGTACGTCTGCAGGTGCCAGCCGAGCGGGGCGATGCGCTCTGCCGTGCTCTTCAAGGTGGCCCACGCGGCATTGGGATCGAACACGCCCGCCGTCTGCAAATTGGCCCGTGCCCCGCGCACGCCCGCCGTATGCAAGGCGGCTAACTCGGCGTCGGTGATCTTGGTCTGATCGATCACCGCCACGCCCCTTGCGCGCGGTGACATCGCCTGGATCGCATCCGTCGAGCAGGAATTGTCCGGCCCGTAGGGGCTCGGATGCACCACCACCACGCGGTCAATGCCAAGGGCCGTGTGCAGCGCGGTGAGGTCCGCAATCGACGCGTCCCCAGGCGTGTAGACCCGCCCCTCCCACCAAGGAAACGAATTCCCCGGCCCAAACACGTGCGTATGGCAATCACACGCGCCAGCAGGGACGTCGAAGTTAACCCGGGTATGCGTGACGTTGAGGAGCTGAACCGCACTAGTCATTTTCGATATTATTTCTATCCAAGTCTTCCGACGAAATTACTTATTTCGTCGATAAGAAGCTTTGCTCGGGTGTTGATAAATTTTTCGTAATCAGCCGCAAGTGTCGCGTCATAGGGCAACAAGTGTGACTCAATCTTTCTTCGAATTTCTTTGTCGTCTGAGGCGGTGCTTCCCATTCTGTCACGTAAGTATTGAGTTGGGCTTTTTGCAGATATCGTTCGATTCGTAGGTTGTGAAATTAATGCACAGTTGAGCGCGCGATTTATTTCCCCAGTCGAAAAGTTTGCTTCGAGCGTAGCAACAGGGAAAACATGATGATACTCTCGAGAATCGCAGTTCCGTGCGGTGATTTGACCTCCGTCGGCAAAATCAAAAGCGCCGGCTTGGAACGTCAGGAGTATGATCGTGCGTGCCAGGCGTTCCTTTTTCGCTGGCCAGCCAGCGGTGAGAATGTCACTAAGATCAGGTAGCGGATATTCGGTTTTGTTAAAAATATCAATGTTCTCCGCGCTGCCAATTCCTACCGCACCCGCAGCACGGTCACGCAATTGACGAAAATCAACAAGCGCACGGGTTGAGGCAGTTTTTTCATATCGTTGTGTGAGGAACGCATGCCAAATATAGCGGCGAGACAGGATTCGTAGTTCGCCCACGGCATCGACCTTGGTTGGTGCATTGGCCCATACAGCGCTCAGTACATAGAGTGCGAGGTCGGACGGCAAGCGCTTTTCGTCGAACACTTTTTCATCGTGCAGGAGTTGGATAGCTTGTTCTATGCCACGCTTAATTCTTTGCCAGTTGTTAACAATACTACTTGCAAAGCCTTTAGATGAAAAAGATTTACGTACAGGTGGTTGATTGTTGAGTAGAGCAGCAACCGCCAATACTACATCGGCGGGGTCAGCCAATTTTGCAAGGTCCGGAATTTCGGTTTGGAGTGCCTTCAGGAGGTCATGTAAAGATTCGCCAGTTTCTGCTTCGGCCTGAGCAACAATAATGTCAAACGGTGTTAACGGCACAGACGACGTATTCATTTTTATGAACACGTCGAGAGCAATTTCGGACGGAGTGGTTATAGGGAGTGATAAGAAGGGGATGTTGAAATTCGCAAACTTATTACGAAGATCATTTATATGTTCAATGATTTTTATTCGTTCGTCGGCGCTCGCTGGGCTAGCGTTTTTCGCCCATGCCTTCGATTCCGTTTCTCCCGTCTGGTCTGGACGAAGCAGGCTAACCGGTATAAGTTTTTTCTCCCAAATTTTCGTTGGATCGTTCATCCACAGTGGATACAGTTTTTCATCTTTTATGTAACGCGGGACTGAAATAATTGAATAGGGGCCGCCAATTTCGACATCAGGCTCCATTGAAACGAAAAAACGGCGGTCATCGTAGTTGTCATTGAGACTGCGCCAGAGGGCGGTCAACCTTTGTTGACCGTCGAGTAGATGTTCGTTTGCTCGGTCACCCATTGTCGGTGCGCCGACCATGGTTCTTGAAACAAAAGGTTCTTCTTGCCCAACCTCTAGAGTCAAGACGGATCCAGCAGGCAGTTGTCTGATTACGGTTTGCAGAAGGCTTTCAACATCGCGGTATCCCCAGGCTTCCGCGCGTTGGAATCTGGGTAAGCGAATTTGGCATAGCCTAACCCGATTTAACCAATCATGGAGAGGTCTGTTTCGCGCTTCCATGCAAGCCCTTTTGGTTTGAATTTCGCTAAGGCCACAGACTACACCGCACCCGCCACTTTTACAATTCGCCGCCCCAAGGCGAAGCGGTGGACTTCGGAGGGGCCGTCGTAGACCCGGAAGGCGCGGACATCACGGAAGATGCGTTCTACGGGCGTGTCGCGTGTCAGCCCGAGCCCGCCGAGGATCTGTAGCGAGCGGTCAGCCACGCGCATGATCGCTTCTGAGCAGATCACCTTGGCCATGGAGCTGGCCGTGCCGGCTTGCTTGGCCATCGCGGTGTCACCGGCGTCACCCTGGTCGAGCACCCACGCACAGTGGGCGATGGTCAGGCGGGCGGTGTGGATGTCCATGGCGTTGTCGGCGAGCATGAATGACACGCCCTCGTGACTGCCGAGCTGCTTGCCGAAGGCCTGCCGTTTGGCGGCGTAGTCCGCAGCGATGTCATGGGCGCGCTGGGCCGAGCCGAGCCAGCGCATGCAGTGGGTCAGGCGCGCGGGGGCAAGCCGAACCTGTGCATACTTGAAACCTTGCCCGACCTCGCCGAGCACGTCATCGCCGGACACTTTCAGGTTCTCGATGTCGATGACGGCGTGGCCGCCCATGAACGACGAATCCATCGTATCGAGCGTGCGGGTCAGCTTGAATGCCGGGTTCGGCAGGGGGGTGAGGAACATCGTTGCGTCGCCGGGACCATCGCCGGTGCGGGCCATGATGATTGCGAACGCGGCACCTTCCGCGCCGGTGATCAGCCACTTGCAGCCGTTGATGACGAAGCCGTTGCCCTCCGGTTTAGCCCGCGTCAGCAGTTGGGCCGGGTCGGAGCCCGCACCAGGCGACGGTTCCGTCATGGCGAAGCACGAGCGCGTGACGCCGGTCGCCAGTGGCCGGAGGTACTTCTCCTTTTGTGCGGGCGTGCCGACGAGATCGAGCAGGTGGATATTGCCCTCGTCTGGCGCGTGGCAGTGCAAGGCGACGGGACCAAGCATCGAGTATCCGGCCGCCTCCAGCACCACGGCTTTTTCTGCGTGCGACAGCCCGCGTCCGCCGAATTCCTTCGACACGTGAACGGCAAGCAATCCCGCCTTCTTCGCCTTGGCGTTGAGATCGCGGCGCAGCTCATCCGTCGGCCCATGCGACGTCCAGCGCGGGTCGCTCTCGAACGGGATGACATCGCGGCGGACAAACGCGTCCACCTCAGCCTGCAGGGCCAGCAATTCGGGAGTGTGGGTGAAGTTCATGCGGGGAGGCTCCGGCAGCGGTAAGTGTGATGTTCATTGTGGCGAATAAAACGGCACGGGGAAAGGTGCCAACAGGCTCAGGCCAACCGCAATAACGGTATAGCTGCCGCCGCAAGGCCCACCGCCAGCAAGCGCAGGCGGGTCATTGGTTCCTTCAGCCAGATCACCGCGATGAGGATGGCGAATACGGCGCTGGTGTCGCGGAGCGCGCTGGCGGGGGCGATGGGGGCCTGCGTCCACACCCACAGGATCGCGAGATAGGAGATCAGCGACGCGATGGCGGCGGGGATGGCGATGGCACCGTCGGTGCGCAGCAGTTGCACCGGGTTACCCAGGTGCCGCTGCCGCCAGCACATCGCGGCGGCGTTGGTGATCGATAGCGTGAACCCATAAGCCCAGGGTGATCCGGCGGCCCGCACACCCTGCGCATCGCTCATCACGTAGGCGGCGGTCGAAACGCCAGCCAGCGCGGTCCAGGCCAGCGCGCGCAAACTTAAGGTGCTGTCGCGCTTGGCCCCCAGGGCGAGCAGGCCGAGTGCGGCGACGATCAAGCCGATGCCCGCCAGCCCTGAGAGGCTCAGCCGCTCTCCGGCCAGGGAGGCGGCGAACGGTACGACCAACAACACGGAGATCGCCCGACCCACGGGATAGACGACCCCAAAGCCCGCCAGCTCATAGCCGCGTAGCAGGGCGGTGACCGTGAACACATTAATGACAGTGGACGTGCCGATCCAGAACCATGAGGCCTGATGCGGCAGGCCGGTCCACAGCAGGCAGGGCAACACCAGCAGGGCACCAACCAGCATTTGCGCCGCCATCGCCGCTTGCGGGCGCGGGCTGGCCTTGATGGTGGCGTTCCATCCGGCATGCAGCAGGGCGCTCAGCAAGGCGATGGCGACGTGGATGGTCTCCATGTCGGTTACAGGTGGCGATAGTAATAGCGGGTGTCGCACAGCCCGCCGCCGGGCAGCAGCGCATAGTCGGGGATGGTGCCTGCCAGCTTCCAACCAAGGCGGGAATACAGCCGGTCCGCCTCCGGGCTTGCGGTATCCAGCACCAGCACGGATTTGCCTTCCTGGCGGGCGGCATCCTCGGCGGCGCGCATCAACGCTTCACCGACGCCGATCCGGCGGGCGCGGCGGTGCACCAGCATCTTCGACACGTCGGCCCGGTGCGGCTGGTTCTCGGTCTGCTCCAGCAAGACTTGCACAGTGCCGATGATACCAGACGCATCCTCGGCGATGATCAGGGCGCGCTCCCCACGATCGGTATCGGCAGCCACTTTGCGCCAGAATGCCAGCGCCTTGTCGCGTGACAGCGGCAGCATAAAGCTGACCGATGCCCCACCCTCGACGCAGTCAATCAGCACCTCGGCGAGGCCGTGGAGCTGGGCGTCGGTGACGGACGATAGGCGGCGAACGGTGGGGGGATCGATCATAGGTGGCTCGGTGTGATTGTGGCTCAACACCATAAGATGCAGCTGGTATGCACCGCAAGCGGGACAACTGCGCCTGATTATGGCCTAGGCAGAGGCGAGCCGCTCGGCCAACATGCGGGCTAAATCAAATGGAGCACATCATGGTCACCATTCCTGCCAAGGCGCTTGAGGCGCTGGTATCCGACATTTTCGCCGCGGCGGGCTGCTCGAAGCCGGAGGCGGACCGGATTGGGCATTCGCTGGTGGGCGCGAACCTCACCGGGCATGACAGCCACGGCGTGGTGCGGGTGCCGCGCTATCTGCAGTGGAAGCGTGATGGGGATTTCATCGCCGACCAGAAGCTTAAGGTGATCAAGGAAACGCCTGTGATGGCGGTGGTTGATGCGCAGTATGGCTTCGGCCAGAGCATGGCGCCGTTGGCGGTGGATATCGGCATTCGCAAGGCCAAAGCGATGGGCCTCGCCATGGTGGCGATGCGCAACTCCGGCCACGTCGGGCGGGTCGGCGAATGGGCGGAACGGGCGGCAGCGAGCGGCCTCGTCTCAATCCACTACGTCAACGCCGCCGCTAGCCTGTTGGTTGCCCCGTTCGGTGGCGTCGATAAGCGGTTCTCGACCGCACCCTACGCCTGCGGCATCCCGCGCAAAGGCATGGACCCGATCATCCTCGATTTCGCCACCTCGCTGGTGGCCGAGGGCAAGGTGATGGTGGCCAGCCAAGGCGGCAAAAAGCTACCAGCCGACGCATTGATCGGCCCGGATGGCAAAACCAGCGGCGATCCGCACCTGCTGTACGGCGACTACGAGCCACAGGGCCCGCGCAACTACAAGACCGGCAAGGGCGCAATCCGCGCCTTCGGCGATCACAAAGGCTCCGGCCTCGCGTTCATGTGTGAAGTTCTTGGCGGCTCACTGACCGGCACCGGCGCTGCCGACGAGAAGCGCGCCAAATGGGCCAATGGCATGCTGTCATTCTATGTCGACCCCAACCAGCTCGACGCCACTGACTTCGTGCCAACCGACATCGCCCGTTACGTCGGCTACGTCAAAAGCTCCCGACCCGTTGAGAAGGGCGGCGAAGTGCTAATCCCCGGCGAACCGGAACTCCGCACCCGCAAGCAGCGTTCGGCCGAGGGAGTGCCGCTGTCTGACGATACTTGGGGCGCTATCGTTTCAGCCGCAAAAGCCGTGGGCGTGAGCGACGCCCGGATCAAGCAGGCGGGGGCGGCGTAGGGCGCGAAGTTATCGTCGCTGTTTTGAAGAGTTATATGGGCGGTTGTGTTGAAAGTGATGCTCGTTAAAGTTGATAATCAACTGAGTGCTATCGCTATGGTGCTGCGAGGGGCAGCAGCATGGTACGATTGTAACGATGGGTACTGACTTGACCAGCCGCGTCGGTGTCGGCGCGCTCATGGAGACCATGAGGTGCGAGAACGCCTATGGTCAGTCGTCTGGATTGTCGGGTGCTGAATTCGATCAGCTAAGCCGGTTGTTCGTGGGCATGACACGGACGCGCCGGAGCTGGGAAGCAGAGCCAGCCGCCTGCAAGCTGTTTCACGCGCTCGCGCAAGCGTTAGATCAAGCTGCGGAAGCGGCCCACGAACCCATCGCCGCCCGTCGCAGGCTGGCCGACGTTGGGCGGGTTGCCCATTTTTACCGTGAGATAGATCAGGCCCAACTGCGGGGCCCCCTCAAATGGCGGCCCCAAGTTCAATGGTTGTCCGGTCTCCCACGGTTGCTAACGCCGCTCGTCATGGCCTTCTACATCCGTCGCCTAGCATCTGTACTAACAGGCCCGGTCGCCTATCAACCCATCGCCGATGAAATCGAGGCGCTGCAGGCAACAGCCTTCAGGGCTGCGGCCATGGCGGCCCAAACCCCGGTTACAACAATTTCTGCTGTACCGGGCGAAATGATCAGTGATGGTGCGCTGCGGATCGTCGGAACGTTCGACGGCAACATTCGCTGCCAATCACTTGACGTCAGTGCTGGCGCTGCCGTGTACGGCACCATAGTTGCCGAAACCGTGACCGTTCTTGGCAGCGTTTACGGCACCATTTACGCGGGCCACCTCACGTTAGCTGCTGGCAGCCATGTCGAGGCTGATCTGTTTCATGGTGCTTTGGTTGTCGAGGGGGATACCTACTTCGAAGGAAAATCCCGCCGACACCCAAATCCCGCCGAGCTGGTGCCCGTTGGTTGGTCGCACAACACGGTTGAACAGATACAACTCCAATGAGGCGTCCCCGCGACATTCTCGGAACCAACATACGGAAACGCCGATATTGCCCGCACGGCCTCCAGCTATTTCGTTGAAGATTACATAATCTGCAGGCTTTGGTTCCTCGGTAGTGAATAGATTGGCAACGCGAAGCGGCGTCTTCGTGCCCTCACCCCAACGCCGACCTTCGCACCTTACCATTCGCTGTGCGCGGTAGCACGTCGATGAATGTGACTTGGCGGGGGCACTTGTAGGCGGCGAGGCGTTCCGCCGCGAACTTGATCAGCGCGTCTGACGACGGAGTAACGCCAGGCTTGGCCACCACGAATGCGCCGATGACGGACACGTCGGCGCGGACGCGGACTTCGCGGCAGGCGACTTCGGCGACGTCGGGGTGGAGGGCCAAAACGGCCTCGACCTCTTGTGGGGCGACGCGATAGCCCATCGCTTTCATGATATCGTTGGCGCGGCCTGCGTGGGCGACGTAGCGGTCGGCGTCCATGACGGCGAGGTCGCCGCCGACAAACCAGTCGCCGCGCAGCACCTCGGCTTCCTCAGCGGGGCGGTTCCAGTAGCCGAGCATCAGGCCGGGATCGGTGCGATGGACGGCGAGCAAGCCTTCCTGGCCCGGCGGCAAAGGCTCGGTTGAGCTGCTGTCCGCTGGCAGAATGGCGAGGCAGCGGCCTGGCTGCGGGCGGCCGATGAAGCCTGCGCGGCGCGGCACGGTCGGACTAGTCGAGAGGAAGGTCGAGAGCTCACTCATGCCGAGGGACTCGTAGAGCGGCAGGCCGGTCTGGCCGGTCCATTCTTCGAAGAAACCGGCGGGTGGCGCTTCGCCCGCAGTCAGTCCGTGGCGCAGGCCGCCGAACGACGTTGGCGATGGCGTCGCATACTTCAGGATCTGGCGATACAACCCAGGCACGGCGGCAAAAATCGTGGCGTTGTGGCGGTTGATCAGGTCTGGCCACAGCGCCGGGTCCTTCTCGCCGGTGTAAATCAGTGTGGTTGCGCCGTTGGCCCACGGGTCGGTCAGGCCAACGCCCAGCGTGTACGTCCAGTTGAATGCCCCCGCATGCATCATCCGGTCCCGGGGCGTGATGCCGTACCAGCCCTCGTACATCGGCCGGCGGCCCCAGGCTGAGCGCTGGGCATGCAGCACACCTTTCGGTGCGGCTGTGGTGCCGGAGGTGTAGATCAGGAACGCCGGATCATCCGCACGCGTGATGGCGTAGGCGACCGGGCGGCCGGTTTCGATCAGTCGGCGCACTTCGATTGCGGTGATGACGCGGACGCCGTTGGGAATGCGGATGTCGCCAGCACCACCATCAGGCAGGGCGATCAGTTCAGCGCCGCTGTTGGTCAGCAGGAATTCAACCTCGGTGGCGGTGAGTTGGGTGGACGCGGGGATCGGCACCAGGCCGGCGGCAATGCAGCCGAAGAACAGCAGCGCATAGTCGCTGGTGTTGTCGAGGCGGATCAGCACGCGGGCTTGGGGGGCGAGTTTCAGTTCACGCAGGGCACCCGCGCATGAGCGCACAGCGAGGTCGAGGGCGGCAAAACTCCAGGTTTCCGAGGGGGCGGCGTTGGGCTCGGCAATCACCACCAGCGCGGCTTTGTCGGGTGTCGTGGCAGCAGCCCGACCGATGGCGTATGCAGCCATATTGAACGCACGCGGCGGCAAGGGGCCGGAAAAACCCGGTCGTGCGGTCATAAGTCCAGCCCTCTTGGCTCCGGAAGATCAAAGGGCTAAATAACGCAATTGCGGGCCGTGTTCAACGGCGGGTGGGGCTGTCGTCATAGGGGACAGCATTAATCATCGCGGCCCCCGACGGCCACTGGCTGACCGGCAGCATCACCCGCTCAACCGCTTGGCGGATGCGCACGGGATTGACCAGTGTCGACACCGATTTCCAACGGCCAATGGCCTCGTTGCCAACCACGAGCACACCAGCATGCTGGCTGGGGTCGCTGTCAATTGCAGGGTCGCGGTCATAAACGCCGACGGCGCGGCGCAGCCGCTCGATGTCGGCGTGGTTGCCGGTCAGGTAGGTCCAGCTTGGTGCCGTCGCCTGCGTACTCGCATACTCACGCAGGACCTCGGGTGTGTCGAATTCCGGGCGGAGCGAGATCGAAAGAAAGCGCACCTTGTCGCCGTAGCGCTGGGCGAGGTCCTGTTGGGCAATATTAAGATGCAGCGCGGTGACGGGGCACGAGTTGCGGCAAGACGTGTACATGAAGTTGATCGCGACGATCTGATCTTTCACCAGATCGTCGTAGAACTTCACGGCCTTGCCGGCCTGGGTCACCAGCGTCACATTGGGTAGTGCTGCCCGGATACGTTCGACGGCGGTCGGCGGTCCCGCGTGAGTTGCTGGCAAGACGGGACCAACAGTCAGTCCAGCCAGCGCCCCAGATACGGCTAGAGCGCCTAGCCCCAGCAGTTGTGGCCAGACGGTCATGGCTGGACCTCGAACTGGCCCATCATCCGCATGTCCTCGTGTTCGAGGTTGTGGCAGTGGAAGGCATAGCGTCCGGTGTAGTGCGCAAACTTGATCAGAAGTTTGACGTCCTTTTCATCCCCGCCGATCCGCACAACGTCTTTACGCCCGCGTTCCAGCAGCGGCGGCGTCTTGCCGTCCCGCGACAGAATGTGGAACGTGGTCAGGTGGATGTGCACGGGGTGCACCCAACCGCCACCCGCCTGCAGGTGCCAGATTTCTGGTTCCCCGCGTTTCGGTTTGGCGTCAATACGGTTTTCGTCAAAAAACTGATTGTTGATCGTCCAGCCACCATTGGAGCGGCCGAATACGAAGGAGCGTTGCACCTTGACCCTCGGCAACAGCATTGCCGGGGTTTCAGTCAGCAGCCGGAGGATCGCCGGGACTTTACTCGGATCGGTGACGCTCTGGGTGCCAACTCGGAACTGAATGATCGGTGTGCCGGTGCGCCCGAGCCCATCGGGTTTACGGCCGTTGGTTTGAATCAGCCGGTTCTCTAAGTTGATGACTGCGCCAAGGGCAAATTTGCTGAAGTCGATGATGACTTCAATCCGCTCGCTCGGTGCGAGGCGGAAGTTCTGTACGTTTGCTATCGGGCGCTCGAACAGGTTGTCATCGGAGGCAATGACGAAGTGAAACGGGGCGTTGTTGCTGAGGAAAAAATCGAAGATCCGGGCGTTGGCGCCGTTGCAGAAACGAAATCGGTATTTCCGGGGTTCGACGTTGAGATACGGCTGGATTTTGCCATTGGCGAGGAATTTGTCGCCTAGAAATCCGTCGTGTTCGAAGTTGTTGTAAGTGAGATAGCCTCTGGAATCGAACTGGCGGTCACAGACGACAATCGGAATATCGTACTTGCGAACAAGAGCGCCGTTGCCGTCTGGGCGCATGCAGCCGGGCAACTTTAGCGCGAGCAGGCTGGGGTCCTCTTCGCCGAGCAGTGAATCGACTTTGTCGAAGTTCAGATAGAAGCCTGACAGCCCGCGATAGACATTCTCTGCGGTCACGTCGATGCCGTGGTCGTGGTACCAGGTGGTCGATTGCTCGTTCTGGGCTAAGCCCTCTTCCGGCAGGTTTGGATACAGATAGTCCCGCGACTGGCCCGCCGCAAAGGTATCAACGGGGTAGCCATCGTCTTCGGGGGCCTGGAAGCCGCCATGGTGGTGCACCGCTGAAATCGGGGTGCCGATGCCCAGTGTGTCGTTGGTTGGCAGGTCGTTTACAAACCGGGCCAGAATCGCCCGACCGCTGGTTGAGAAAAACGTCGGCCCGGGCGTGATCCCGTTGTATCCCCAGATGATGTTTGTGGGTAACTGGGGGTGAAACGAGTGCGGCGCGGCGCGTTGAACGATGCGATAAAAATCTGTCTCCGCCTCCGAAACAGGCAGAGTACGCCCAACGTCCAGGACGTGGTGCGTGGTACTTCCGTCGACATTGGTGGTTCTTGAATCCGGCAGCGGCGTGAAAGGGGTTGCTTCCGGGCGTGCGATGGGTGCAATCGGCAGCGGCTCGACGAACGGCTTCGTATACGGGCTTGGCGTGTAAGCCGGCGGTAATACGGTGCTTAGCTCGATCTTCTCAGCACCTTTAGAAAATGCGTTGCCGATGCCAAACAAGCCCATGCCACCAGCGGCGGCACCAAGTCTCAAAGCGTCGCGGCGATTGATTTGAATGGGCGAGGCCCGACGGCGGTTGCGCATATGGCGCTCCTAACGATAGACAATCAATGTAACGGATGACAGTCTGCGGCTAACGCCACTGCAGTTCAGCCTACCAAGGATGTGGTGGACCTATGATGGATCAGTCGTGAGCCGCTGCCATCAGACCTTTGTCGCTCTCTCCATAGGACTGAAATCGCATGAATTTGTCACACATGCTGCGCGCCCGCGCGGAACAAAAAAAACCTGTGCGTATCGGCCAAATCGGGGCCGGAAAATTTGGCACAATGTTCTTGAGCCAATGCCGGGTCACCACAGGCATGCATCTGGTGGGGCTGGCTGATCTCAATATCGGACGCGCCAAAGACCGTCTTCTCGGCGTTCAGTGGCCGAAAGAGCAGATCGCGGCGACGTCACTGGGTGATGCCCTGAAGACCGGAAAGACCTTCGTCACCGACGACGCGATGAGCCTAATTAACAACCCGGAAATTGAGGTGATCATCGAGGCGACCGGCGATCCGGCGACCGGAATCAAAATCGCGACGGCAGCGTTCGCGGCTGGAAAACATGTGGTTATGGTAAACGTTGAAGCTGATGCGTTGGCCGGACCTTTACTGGCGCGCAAGGCGGCGGCGGCGGGTGTCGTTTATTCGCTGGCCTGGGGCGATCAGCCCGCGCTGATCTGCGAGCATGTCGACTGGGCGCGGGCCTGCGGGTTTGACGTGGTGTCGGCGGGCAAAGGCACGCGCTATCACCCGACCTACCACCAGTCGACCCCGGATACGGTATGGTCGATCCTCGACAAGTACCTGAAGATCTCGGACCGTAGCCACATCAACCCGAAGATGTTTAACTCGTTCATTGACGGCACCAAGTCCGGCATCGAAATGACGGCCGTCTGCAACGCCACCGGCCTGCATTGCCAGACCGACGGCCTTAGCTTTCCGCCAGCGTCGCGGTTCGAGCTGTCCGACATCTGCAAGCCGAAATCGGCGGGCGGCGTGCTGGAGAAAGCGGGCGTCACCGAAGTCGTCTCAAGCGTCACGCGTGAGGAGAAAGACATCCCGCATCACTTAGCGATGGGCACCTATGTCGTGGTGTCGAGCCAGAGCGATTACGCGGCCCAGTGCTTCGTCGAGTATAACTGCCTGCAGGACAAATCCGGCAAGTATGCCACTCTGTACCGTCCAACCCACATGATCGGGCTTGAACTTGGCTTATCGGTTGCCTCGGCCGTGTTGCGCAAGGAGCCAACCGGGTCGGCGATGTGTTTCAATTCCGACGTCGTTGCCACTGCCAAACGTGCCCTGAAAGCTGGCGAAATGCTCGATGGTGAAGGCGGCTTCTGTGTCTGGGGTAAGCAGACCCCGGCAGCCGCCTCACTGAAAGCGGGCTACCTGCCGCTCGGCCTCGCCCACAACGTCAAACTGAAGCGCGATGTCGCTGTCGGTGAACGCCTGAAGTGGGACGACGTCGCCTACGACGCCACCGCTCCCGAAGTAAAATTCCGCCGCGAAATGGAAGTGGTTTTTGCGCCCGGCAAGGCGGGCTGATCAATGGCGACGAAACCAACGACTAAGAGCCCGGCCCCTCGCGTTGCGCTCGTCACTGGCGGAGCGTCCGGGATAGGGTTGGCGACGGCGGAACGGCTGCTGGAGAGCGGCTGGAAGGTGGCGATTGCGGATCTTCCCGGCGCGCCAACTGCTAAGGTGCGGGCCGCGCATGCCAAATCGAAATCGGTTTGCGTCTATGACCTCAACGTCACGGACGAACCGGCCGTGGAGGCCTTGATTGCCGAGATTGAATCAGACTTTGGTCCGATCCACGGCGTCGTGAACTCGGCCGGTATCGCCGCTGACGTGCCGATTTTTGAAACCACGGTGGCGATGTTCCGCAACATCCTGGATATCAACGTCGTCGGCTCGTTCATCGTCGGGCGGGCGGCGGCGCGGCGGATGGTGACGCGCAAACAGGGTGCCATCGTCAATGTGGCGTCGATCTCCGGGTTGCGCGGCTCAAAAGGGCGCGTCGCCTACGGGGCATCGAAGGGCGCGGTGGTCACAATGACCCAAGTGATGGCGAACGACCTCGCGTCCTACGGCATCCGCGTCAACGCCGTGGCACCCGGCGCGACGGAGACCCCCATGGTGCAGGCGCTGCACACCGCCAAGGATCGCGAACTGTTCGGGCGCTTCATTCCGATGGCACGCTATGGTGAGCCCTCGGAGATCGCGACGGCCATCGAATTTCTGCTCGACGACACCCGCGCCAGCTACATCACCGGCGAAATCCTCGCCGTTGATGGCGGCTACCGAGGCGCGGGCCTCATTGTCCGGGATTAAGGGAGCATCATCATGAGCACAGTCTCGAAACACGTCGGAGTTGGCGGCACCCACATCCCCAGCATCGGGCTGGGCACCTGGACACTCGCCGACGACGCGTGCGTGGAACTCGTTGCCGGGGCAATCAAAGCCGGATACCGCCACATCGATACCGCCGTCGCCTATGGCAACGAGGAGGCCGTCGGGCAGGGGCTGCGAGAGGGCATCCGCCAAGCGGGCATCAATCGAAGCGATGTGTTTCTGACCACCAAGGTCTGGCATGATCAAATCGGTCAGGGCAACCTCCAACGCTCGGCGGAGGCCAGCCTGAAGCGGTTGAACGTGACCGACGTTGATCTGCTGCTGATCCACTGGCCGAACCCGGCGATTCCGCTGCGCGAGTCGATTGCCGCCCTCGGCGATGCCAAGCGGACCGGGCTGGCCAAGAACATTGGCGTGTCGAATTTCACGGTCGCAATGATCGAAGAAGCAGTGGCCCTGACGAAGGAGCCGCTGATCGTCAACCAGTGCGAGTGCCATCCGCACCTTGATGTCGCGAAGGTGCGGGCAGCAACACTCAAACATGGCATGGCATTTGAGGCGTACACGCCACTGGGGCGCGGTGCCATTGGCGGCGTGCTGGAGGAGCCGGTGGTCAAAGGCATCGCCGTGCGCGTCGGCCGGACACCCGCTCAAGTGGTGCTGCGCTGGCAGCTGCAGCGAGGCCACATCGCGCTGCCCCGCACCAGCAACTTGGGCCGCGCCTCCGAAAACCTCGCCGTCTATGATTTCGAACTTGCCGCCGCCGACATGGCCGCGCTATCCGGCCTGACCCGCCCCGATGGCCGCGTCGTCAAAGTCGCGTTCGCGCCAAACTGGGATTGAAAACGTGGGATTGAAGACGAGGAAATGAAGGCATATGGCCAACGAAGACATCCAACCGCTGAGTTTGATTGAAGACACTGAAACCGGTGACAGGTTCGTGTTGTTCTCCAAGCCAAACGGTTCGGAGTTGCAGTTGCGCTTCGACGGCGAAGAACCCTGGGCGACCCGCAAACAAATGGCCGATTTGTTCGGCGTAAAGCTCCAAACGATCGACTATCATGTAAAGAACATATATGAAAACAATGAGTTGGCGGACCCAGCCAGCACATCCAAAGAAACTTTGGTTGTGGGGGTGAGCGGACAAAAATACCAAGCGCAGATCTACAATTTAGATGTAGTGCTTGAGGTTGGCCACCGTGTGAACTCCAAACAAGGGATTATGTTTCGGCGCTGGGCTCGGAGTATTGAGCGCCAATACCTCCTCAAAGGATTCGTTCTGGACGCGGCCCGACTGAAGGATCCCAAACGTAACGATCACCTTGCAGAACTGTTAGCCGAGATCGCGGACATCCGCAGCTCTGAAGCCAACGTTTGGAAACGCGCACTGGAGCTAGTCAGCAAGTGTGCTGACTATCATGTGATGACTGAGGAAGAGATGGCGGATTTTTACGCCACCTTTCAGAACACCGTTCATTGGGCTGTCACATCCTCTACGGCAGCCGAGATCAAGTGGGAACGGTCTGACGCCGCCGCAGTCAATGCTGGATTGACCATTTTTGACGGGATCGAAGAGGGCCGCATGCCCAAATCAAAGGACATGAAAATCGCAAAAAATTACTATGCTCGAAATGAGCTTGAACGATTGTCGATGATCACAAATCTTGCGCTGGATTTCCTCGCTTCGCAAGCAGAGCAAGGAAGATTGGCAACGGTTCAGCAATACACAAGTAAGCTAAGAGAGCTTGTCAAACTGGATGGTCGTCCGCTGATCGCCGCCGGACACAAAGGCAGCAAAACCACAGTTGCAGCTGACAAAAAAGCTGTTCAGGAGTTAGCGGTCTACAAACAGAGACTTCGCTTGGAGCGTGAGGCGGAAGGCGAACGCGATGTCAGCCTTCTTTTGACAGAGGCGCGCCGCCTTGTGGCTGACGCCGCAACGGCCCGTCGCGTCAAACCAAAATCGTAGTGTACATCTGCACATTTGAACAATCGCAAAGAGTTGAGCATGACACCGACCAAACGAGCAAAGCCGACACTGCGCACCTCGCTCCGCTTTGACCGCCAGGGCATGAAGCGTCCGGATGAGGCCTACATTAACGGGCTGCGGACAGCGGCGGCGACCCGCTATTTCGTCATGGCTGATACCAAGCCGGTGTTCACCTCGAACGCTGACCGCACGGCGGCAGACCTGCGCTGGTTCACGGCTGAGCAGCTAACCAAGCTGGGCCTCAAACTGGACGAGGCGATCTTCCTCGGCGTGGACAGCAAGACCGGCGCTGCACATTTCGCGCTGGCATTGACGGAAACCCACGCCATGACCTTGCCGGGTGCTGGCGAGCTGTTCAAACCCCTGGTTGATCTGCGCACATTGGCGATGCAAGGCGTAATGTCGCCGGATGATATCTCGCTGGTCAATCAGGCGAAAGCACTGACGCACTGGCATGAAGCGGCGCATCACTGTGGCCGTTGTGGCGGCTCAACCGCCATGAAAGACGGTGGCTGGAAACGCAAATGCTGGGCCTGCGGCACCGAGCATTTCCCGCGCACCGATCCGGTCGTGATCATGCTGATCACCGATGGCGAGCGTTGCCTGCTTGGCCACGAAGCGCGGTTTAGCAAGGAGCCACGGATGTACTCCACCTTGGCCGGATTCATCGAGCCGGGTGAAGATCTCGAACATGCTGTGCAGCGCGAGATTTTCGAGGAAGCCGGCTTGACCATTGGCGAGGTCCGCTATCACTCGTCGCAGCCGTGGGGCTTTCCGCATACGCTGATGCTCGGGGCGATGGGCTTTGCTGATACCACGACCATCAAGATCGATCCGACCGAAATCGAGGAAGCGCGTTGGTTCACACCCGCCGAAGCCCAGTTGATGCTCGACCGTAAGCATCCCGAGAACTGGTGGGTGCCCGGCCAGCAGGCCATCGCCCGCGCCCTGATCCAGGCCTTCGTCGATGGCTGGTGGAAGAAGACGACGATCAGCTGATCGCCGATCCATCAAATTGTATCGAGTCCGCCAACCAGTTTTTAAGCACATGTGGCTAGCTTGCGGTCGGACGGGAGCGAGTGGCTCCGGGACTGCAGGAGATTGATCACATGGCAGCTGGCGATGTCATTGCGTGGCGCAAGCAGAATAGCGACCCGGCGACGGTCGATATCGTCCTGACAGACGGTTCAACCATGCGCGCGGTTGTGTTGGTACCGCGCGGGAAAACGCTGGAGTCGGTGTTCAACGTCGAAACCGCCTTCATCGAGGTCGAGACCCTGGAATACGGCCCGACCGTGTTTTGCATTTCGGCCGTGCGATTGGTCCGCGTTGCGGCGTTGCCCAAAGCTGATCAGCTGGAGCGCAAGGCGCAAGCGGCCGAGAAGCTTGGCGCTTATGCCCTGTTGAAGATCACCAAAACTGCGACCCGTCTCGACGTGATCGAAGCCCGCCAGTCCATCAAAGCGCCGTACGAGCCAGATGAGGCCAGCATGGCGGCGTTGCCGGAAGAAATTCGGGCCTACATGCAAGCGATGGCGCGCCGCATTGATCAAGCAGCACTGGAAGTGCTCGCAACGCTGCCGGAAGAAGCGGCACCCGCCCTAGGCGCAGCCCAGGCCGCCTGATCCCGCAGGTTTCCCCCTGTCCCCAACCTGCTAGCATGGCAGCACATTGGTTCAGGGGAACAACATGCTCAGTTTTAAAGGCAAGGTGGCGTTTGTGGCGGGCTGCGGCTCGTCCGGCCCGGGATGGGGCAACGGCAAAGCCACCGCCGTGCTGCTCGCCCGCCAGGGTGCCACCGTCTTCGGCGTTGACCGCAATCTCGCCGCCGCCAAGGAAACCCAGGCCATCATCGCCAAGGAAGGCGGCACGTGCCATGTCGCCAGCGGCGACGCCCTGGTTGAGGCCGAGGTGAAGGCGCTGGTGGCGCAGTGCATGAAGCAGTTCGGCCGCATCGACGTTCTCATGAACATCGTCGGCCAATCCGAGCCGGGCGGGCCCGTCGAAATGACGACGGAGACGTTCACCCAGCAATTGGCGCTGAACACCACGACTGCGTTTATCGCCTGCAAGCACGTCATCCCGATCATGGAAAAGCAGGGCGGCGGGGCGATCGTCAGCATCTCGTCGGTGGCCGGGCTGCGCTACATTGGCAAACCGCAGGTGGGCTACGCCGCCGCCAAAGCGGCGCTGATGCAACTCACCCGTACCGCCGCCGTCATCCATGCGGCAAAGAACGTGCGTCTTAACTGCGTCGTGCCTGGCCTGATGCACACGCCGCTGGTTGACCGCCTGGCGGAAAAATATGCTGGCGGCGACTACGACGGCTTCGTTGCCAAGCGCCACGCGCAAGTGCCAATGGGCCGGATGGGCGACGCCTGGGACGTCGCCAACGCCGCCGTCTTCCTCGCCTCCGACGAAGCCAAATACATCACCGGCACCGAGCTGGTCGTCGATGGCGGCATTATTGCGTCGACGGGTTGATGCTTTGCTTTGCGCGTGACTTTCGTCTGCCATAGGATACACTAGTTTGATAACGATCCGCCGAACGCCAGAGTTTATGACTTGGCTGACATCGCTGCGTGATCGTCGAGCGCAGGTGAAAATTGCTAGCCGGATCCAGCGATTGAGTGGTGGAAACAGCGGTGACGTGAGGCCGGTTGGTGACGGTATCAGTGAGCTGCGCATTCACTATGGCCCGGGATATCGGGTCTATTTCGAGACGCGCGGGCCGGTCCTGGTCGTCCTGCTCTGTGGGGGCGACAAAGGCAGTCAGGATCGAGACATAAGGCAAGCCAAGGCCATTGCCGCAACGTTTGAGGTGTGACGTGACCACAAAAACAATCGATCCGGGTCTGTTGCCCGTCTTTGATCCGGCGGACATTCTCGACAACGACGAGAGCCGCGCGATGTACATCGAGGAAGCTTTGGCAACCAACGATCCGGCGTTCATTGCCCGCTGCCTGGGAGATGTTGCGCGGGCTGCGGGTATGTCGAAGGTCGCAGCTGATGCCGGGCTTACGCGGGCAAGCCTTTACAAGACACTCAGCTCTGACGGCAATCCAGAGTTCGGCACAATCCTGCGGGTGATGCAGGCTCTTGGACTTCGCCTGTCGGTCAGCCCTGTTGTTGTGGACAGCACCCCATGAAACGCCCCCGCATCGCCTTGATCCACGCTGTTCATCCGGCCATCGCCCCTATCCGGGCTGCTTTCGCGGCTGACTGGCCTCAGGCGGAGGCGATCAGCCTGCTCGACGACAGCCTGTCGATTGATCGGGCGAAGGCCGCCGACGTCACGCCCGCGATGATGCAGCGGTTCACCGACCTCACCGACTACATCATCCGCCAGGGTGCCGACGCCATCCTGTTCACCTGCTCCGCCTTTGGCCCGGCCATTGAGCACGAGGCACGGACCCGCCGCCTGCCGATCCTAAAGCCGAACGAAGCGATGTTTGATGCCGCCTTCGAAACCGGCACGCATATCGGCATGATTGCCACCTTTGGGCCGTCGGTTAGCACGATGGAATCCGAGTTCGCTGAGGAAGCCACCCGCCGCAAGCTCGGCGCGAAAATCACAACGGTGCTGGTGCCCGCCGCCCGCGCCGCGTTGGATGCGGGTGATCTTGCGGGCCACAACCGCCTCGTTGCCGAAGCTGTGCCGCAGCTCGGCAACGTCGACGCGATTATGCTCGCGCATTTCTCCACCGCTCCCGCCGCTGAGGCCGTCCGCGCGGTAACCAAAGTGCCGGTGTTGACCGCGCCGAATGCGGCAGTCGCTAAACTGCGGGCGCTGCTCGCGGCGAATGGGTGAACTGCGCTGATGTCCTGGGCGTTGCAGACGGTCCGCTGTCTGCTATGAGAGCCTCTAATGCATCAGAGCTAGCCCTGAGGATGTGCCGCCATGTACCCGATCCCATCGAAACCA
>JAYSVA010000242.1:0-1616 GCA_043718785.1 Hyphomicrobiaceae bacterium | reverse complement strand
GCGGCGCGCCGATATCCACCTCCGCCTGTAAGGCATTGGCGGCGGCCAGAATCAGCGACTCGATGTCAGCGATAACTGACCAGCCTTCAAAATCATGGACGACATCCAGCGTTAATCGCTGCGGTTCCGGGTCTGGCTCCGAAGCAGTTGAGGGCGCAGCTTGCGCCTCATTCTTTGGGGTAGGCATTATGTTCTCATGCTTTCTTTGGGGCAGGCTTCGCGGAGGCCCTATCATAAGCCTCGACGATCTTGGCCACCAGATCGCGGCGCACCACGTCCTTCGAGGCAAACCGAACGGTTTCAATGTCGGGCACGCCGACAAGCAGCTGCACGGCATCATCGAGGCCGGACTTGATGCCGGACGGCAAGTCGATCTGGCTCGGATCGCCGGTAACGACCATTTTCGAGCCTTCACCGAGGCGGGTCAAGAACATCTTCATCTGCATGGTTGTGGTGTTCTGCGCTTCATCTAGAATGACGAACGCATTCGCCAGCGTGCGCCCGCGCATGAACGCCAGCGGCGCGATTTCGATGATACCAGCCTCCAGGTCGCGCTCAACCTTTTCGGGCGGCAGCACGTCATACAGCGCGTCGTATAGCGGGCGGAGATAAGGATCGACCTTGTCGCGCATGTCGCCGGGCAAGAAGCCGAGCCGCTCGCCCGCTTCGACGGCGGGACGCGACAGAATAATGCGTTCTACCGTTCCGCGTTCCAGGCAGTGGGCGGCGTAGGCAACGGCCAGATAGGTCTTGCCGGTGCCGGCTGGGCCGATGCCGAACACGAGGTCGGTCTTTTCCAGGGCGCGGATATAAGTGCTCTGGGCGACAGTGCGGGCTTTTACGACCTTGCGGCGGGTGGTGATCTTGGCTTGGCCGTCGTTGGCGTCGTCGCCCTGGCGGGCGTGACGGATCAGGCCGTCAATGTCGCCGGGCGTGATTTCACCGCCACCGGCGTCACCTTTGGCGATGCGGGCGTACAGCTGCTCCAAGACATCCCGGGCAATCGCGCAACCGCTATCTGAACCTGACAGCACGACGACGTTGCCGTGGGCATGCGCCTCAATGCTCAGCCGATCCTCGATCAGCGCCAGATGGACATCGTGTTCACCCAGGAGACGTGGCAAATGCCTGTTATCCTCGAACGACACGACAACACGGGTTTTCACATTCCCCGACGCTGATTGGGATGCCGCAACGGGAGACTTGGACATCGCCGCCCGTGACGGGCTTTTCGGCGACTGTGGTCCGCGATGACCTGATGACAACAGCTACTCCTGGGTTGTGTGTGCAGCGTATGATCTTAGGGGCATAACACAACCACGATGACAGAGCTATGGCAGGTAACGGCATGACACCCTGACCTGTTGAAGGGAGGTCGTGCGGTTTCCATTCTGCGACCGCTGTGCTTTGGTGGCTCCCATCCAACTAGGCCGGAGCCAGCCCCTCATGACAGCCACCAACACTCGCGTCATCCTAGCCAAACGCCCGGCTCCAGGTCTCGTCACGCCAGATGTGTTCCGGGTTGAACAGGCCCCGATCGAGCAGCCCGGCCCCGGCCAGTTTCGGGTCAAAGTCGATTGCATCTCGCTCGATCCGGCGATGCGCGGCTGGATCAA
>JAYSVA010000241.1:0-3609 GCA_043718785.1 Hyphomicrobiaceae bacterium | reverse complement strand
CGGACGCTTCCCCGACGCTCAACGTCGGCCCCTGGTATAAACATTCGAGGGCGGCGGCATCGGGCGGGTTGCCGACGGCCAAATTGGCCAGTGCCAGGGCCTCAACATCCAGCGCGCCAGAGACGGGAATGCCGAGGCGCTGGAAGCCGCGCCGGCCCCTGTCTTGGGCGGTGGTGGCCAAGCCGGGAACGACAACGCGGAGGTGGCCGGTCATGACAGCGCCTCTGGTTGGGGCTGCCAGGTGCCAGAGTCGACTGCGCGGGTTAGGGTCTCCAGCTCCGAAGCATCAATCGCCCGAAACCGGACCTCGTCGGCGGGGGCCAGCAGGACGGGTGACGCCGCCTCGGGATCGAACATGCGAACGGGGCAGCGCCCGATCAGGTGCCAGCCGCCCGGACTTTGCAGCGGGTAGACGGTTCCCATCGACGTCGCAATGGCCACAGAACCGGGCGGAACGGCGGTGCGTGGCGTCTGGCGGCGCGGCAGATGCAACGCCGACGGCAGATCGCCGAGATACGCCTGTCCGGGCAGAAAACCGAGCATGTACACCCGGTACGTCACCGACGTGTGCAGGCGGATCACCTCGGCCACCGTCAATTTGGTGGTGGCTGCCACCTCGGCCAAGTCGGGCGCGAACGCTGCCTCATAGCACACTGGCAGCGTCCAGCGCCGCCCGACCTGCTCAGCGGCAGCCGCCATGCTCAGCAGCGGCGTGATCGCCTCAGCCAGGGCCGCATGGGACGTCAGCAGCGGATCATAGTAGACCGTCAGCGAGCGCATCGTCGGCACGGTCTCGACCACGCCGGGCAGGGCTGCGGCCGCTGCCAACCGCCGGTCCAGCGCCAGTACTTGCGCTGACAGCTCGCGTGTGGCGCTATCGCCGAACTCGATGGTGAGCGCGGTGTCGCCTGCCTGTAGAAACTTGACCACGCCGCCCCCGAAACGCCTAATATGCATTGCCTGCATGCAACCTGTGGCATCCCCACTGCTACAACCACAACTGGTGAGCCGAATGCAACGCCTGATCAACCTGAATGCGGATATTGCCGAGGGTTTCGGTGTTTACAACATCGGCAACGACGAGGGGCTGCTGCCGCTGATCAAGTCCGCCAACGTCGCCTGTGGGTTTCACGGCGGCGATGCCTCGACGATGCAGCGGTTCTGCATGTTGGCCAAGCAGCATGGCGTCAGCATCGGTGCGCACCCCGGGTTCAACGATCTCTGGGGCTTTGGGCGGCGGACCATCCAGATGAAGCCCGCTGACCTCGAATATATGGTTGCCTATCAGATCGGTGCGCTGCAGGGCATGGCGCGCTATGCCGGGCAGGCGGTGACGCATCTGAAGGCGCACGGGGCGCTGTCGAACATGGCGTCGGTCGACAAGGCCTATGCCGAGGCGATTGCGCGGGCGGTGAAAGTGGTCGATGCCAGCATCATCTTCGTGGTGCTGCCGGGCACGGAGCTGGAGCATGCCGGCCTCAAACTTGGCCTGACCATTGCCCGCGAAGGCTTTGCTGACCGGCAATATGAGGACGATCTGACGCTGTCACCGCGTTCGATCCCGGGCACCGTGATCCACGATCCGGCGTTGGCGGCGGCGCAGGCCCTGCGGATGGCGCGCGATGGCGAGGTGGTATCGCGGCATGGCAAAGTGCTGAAATTGCCCGTTGATACGATCTGCATGCACGGCGACGAGCCAACCGCCGTCGCCGTCGGGCAAGCGGTCAACGCCGCTCTGAAAGCCGCCAATATCCGCGTCGTCACCCTGCCTGAGGTGCTGAAGGCGAGTTAGCGAGTGGCGGTTCGGATTTATTTCGCCAAATTGCCCAGTCCCCGTCGTCTGGCGACGGAGTGTTATGATTTTGCGGTGATACCATTCTCCGGCGTACTTTCGTGCAGCGGCGGATATTCACATGGCAGCGACACTCAACGATAGCGGCCCCGCGACAATGCGGCGGGCGGCATTTCGTGCCGATGAGCGCGGGAGCATTGCGATTTTGTTCGCTGGGACTTTGTTTGTGATTGGCGCGTGCGTCGGCTGCGCGCTGGACTACGGCCGCTGGCACAATGCCAACAGCCAGATGCAGTTGCTGTTGGACATAGCGACCCTGGAGGCGGGGCGGGCCCTGCAGGCGACGGGCAGCATGGCCAAAGCATCGGAAGCTGGGGAACGGCATTTCGATCGGGTGCTGGCGCAGAAGTGGTTTATCGAAAAAAAGCCGCCGACATTTGTGGTCGGCAGTAACGGCACCGCCGTCACCGGCCGGTTTGAGAACGCCATTTCCGCGCCGTTTCTGTCGATTATCGGCTTTGCCAGCCTGAAAGTGGCAATCGTGACCAAGGTCGATACCATCGGCGCCAAGAAGAAGGCCAAAAACGGGGGGTAGGGTGGCAAAGTTGCGTCCGGTGTGGGGTGTACCGGCGTGTCAGGTCGGGGTTGCATTACCGGCGATGATCGCTTAAGGCACGCCATCAGCTTTCCACACGGTCGGATAGTACTGGCCCCACGCCTCCAGGATTTGTCATGAAGTCGAAGACCTCAACCCGTTCGCCGCGTAACATTGAGACCCGCAAAAAGAAGGCGCGTCGCGTCATTCCGCGCGCAAAAGTCACGCGTATCCAGGGCAACACCTCGGCTGTTCGCAAGCGGCTGAAGAAGCTCGCTGGCATCCGCCGCGCTCAGGTTGTCGCTTAAGTCCAAGCGATTACAGCATTTTTTGATAGATCAATGCGGCAATTCCGGATCCGGGATTGCCGCAATTTTGCGTTTCAGCAACCTGAGTAAAGCCGTGCCGTTCGTAGAACGCGATGGCGGCGGTGTTCTCGGGGGCCACTTCAAGCGAAACAACTTTGGCACCCGGGAAAGGTGCGAGCGTCGCACGCAGCAGACGCGAACCGAGCCCAACGCGTTGGTAGGCTGGCAGAATGTACAGTCGCGACAGCGCCACCGTGACACCATCCGACTGTAGCATTGCAAGTGACGTTGCTACAACTTGGCCGGTTGCCGTCTCGGCCAGCTGAAAACAATAGCCGGGCTGGTCAAGTTGGCGCGCCAGCACGTCCACGGCATGCCAGACGTCGGTAACGCGGGTCACGGCCTCGGGACCGTCGATGTGGTCGTAGGTGGCGTGCCACGTGGCCACCAGACAATCGCGGATGGCAGGGAGATCGGCCGGTGTCGCCGGGCGGATTGTGGTCATGCCGGTGCCACCGCGCGGACTTCGCCGACCGGGATTTTGCGCCAGTTGGTCATCGGCACGCGGATGAACGTTTTCAGTGTCGCGCGTTCCTCGGCCGTCCAGACATCCAGCGCCGCTAACACCCCGGCCATCGCCACTTCGGCGGCGCGGGTGCCGCCATCATCGCATTTAAGCGCGATGCCGATGCCCGCATGCGGAATGCAGCCACAGTACACGCCCTCGGCACCGACTTTGACGAACACGCGGGGCAAGGCCTGCATCAACCGGGTGTCAAACCGGCCGGTTCCCGCCACCATAAACGGATGCTTTTGCACGGCATCGGTGATGCGGCGGCCGGTGGGTGTGCCGGTCAGCCGGGCAAAGCCAAGCGCCATGTTGCGCAGCGGAAATGCCCAGGTTGGGACTGAAC
>JAYSVA010000025.1:0-2186 GCA_043718785.1 Hyphomicrobiaceae bacterium | reverse complement strand
TGATGTGCCCCGCCGTCAATGCCATCGACGCCAGCGCATTGGAAAGCTTGGAAGCCGTCGCGCACCGCCTCGGTTCTGCCGGGATCGGGTTCCATCTGTCCGAGGTCAAGGGGCCGGTGATGGATGCGCTGAAACGGTCGGATTTCATGGACCATTTCAAAGGACGCATCTTCCTGTCGCAGTTCGAGGCTGTCAGGACCCTGGCTGCTGAAACGGAAGACGGCGAGAAGCCAGCCGGGCTGCGGCGCACAGCCAGGGACGCAGGCAAAACGGCGCAACACTCGTTGGTGCCGCTGTCCGAAGAGGTTAATGCGGGTTGATCCACACGCGAAATGCCGGTCCCATTGGCCAAGACAACCGTTGCAGACCGACCTTGGGGAAGGGTCTGAACAGATGCAACGACTGTTACAAAACCCCCGGCTATCTGTTCGGCACCGACACTGCCGCTTTCCTGCGCCGGTCGCAGCGCGCAGCCTAACTATATCAAACCAGACAGAATGTGAGAGATCCATATGGCTTATACTCAGAAATTTCAAACGCTTGCCGATGCGGCGCAGAGCCGCGTCTCTGGCGTGCAGCCCGAAGATGTGGATGCGTTGCTGCAGTCAGGTGCTGTGGCCCTCGATATCCGTGACAAGGAAGAGCACGATGCCGGACATATTCCGGGATCCCTGCATATCAGCCGAGGCAAGCTCGAAATGAGTGTCGAGGCGGCGTTGTCCGATCTCGACCAGACGATCCTGTGCTACTGCAACGCCTTCAACCGCGGCGCGCTGTCTGCCGCAACGCTGCAGGACATGGGCTACAAGAATGCGAGGTTCATTGCCGGGGGGCTGAACGCGTATCGCAAGCTGACATAGCGTGGTGTTCTGACCGGGAATGGCCACTGTTCAACGATCAGCAAAAGATTGGCTACATCTCTGAGAAAGTGGCGAAAACACCGCTTCTACCCAGAGAAGGTTGACCGCAGTCCCGTTCCCTCCAGCATCGGCAACCATCATGGAACCGGCATCGTCGTGGTCTGCGTGCGGGGTCGAGGCGGACATCTCTGCTGCTTTGGCGGCAACCGGAACGTTTGAAAGGCGCGTGATGACAGCTTGCGCCTTCTCAGTCCCGGGACGCCAAGCCGGTTTTGTGCGCGTGAAGCGTGACGTCAGATCGCTGCAACCGCCTTTGCCAGAAGGTCGCGCACTTGTCCCGCCCCCGCGTGGAGCGCAGGGTTGTCGATGGCCTGCAGCGAGGCAACCGGGTCAATCGCGCTGACCTCTCCCCCGCCGTCAACCGCCCGCAGGATCACATTGCAGGGCAACATCGCGCCGACACGCGGCTCGATGCCGATGGCCTGATACGCCATCTTTGGGTTGCAGGCGCCGAGGATCAGATAGGGCGTCATCTTGACATCCAGCTTTTTCGTCATGGTCGCCGCGACGTCGATCTCGGTCAAAATGCCAAAGCCGCTTTCGCCCAGCGCCTTGCGGGTGCGGGCATCTGCTTCGGTGAAACTGACCCCGGTCAGCAAACGGTTGAAAGTGTAACTCATCATGGCATTCCCTTTGCGGTCACTTGCGCAGATATTTGATCAGGGCGGCGATCACCAAGCCGACCACAACCAGAACGACTGCCATCCAAAGCCCATGCCCCAGCCCATGCTGTATCCGTTCACTATCGCAGCCTTTTATCCTGTGATGGTGCAGCCCCCGAAATCCGTTGCTGACAGATGCCGGGCGTCGCTTTGGTCTCAGGTGTTGTCCATCTTGCCTTTGCCCATGCCCGGCATCCCGTCTTGCTGGCCGCCCATGTGGTCTTGCATCATCGCGGCCATGGCCGACATTTCGGCCTCGGTCACTTGGGCGTCGCCATCGGCGTCGTGCATCTGGACGGCGCGCACGGTCATCGGCCTTGTATGGGCCGCATGCATCACCGCGAATTCCTCCACTGACAGCGTGCCGTTGGCGTCAGTGTCATAGGTTTCAAGCTCGGCCCTGATCCCGACCGTCATTTCTTCGGGGGTGAGCGTACCATCCTTGTTGGTATCAAAAGTGGCCATCGCATAGCTTTGGGTGCCACCCATCATGCCGCCCATCTTCCCCATGCCGCCGCCCATCATGCCGCCAGGCTTGCGGGCATTCCACTCGCCTTCGCCCTCGACCTTGATGCCCCCTCGCCGGTTCGCTCGAACCGGTGGC
>JAYSVA010000240.1:0-22174 GCA_043718785.1 Hyphomicrobiaceae bacterium | reverse complement strand
GTCGTGGCCAAGTGCCGCTCCCCACTTCATTACCGGTCGGACTTGGCCCCCGTCGCCCTCGAGTTTTTAAAACTCCAGGAGGCACTTGATGGCTTTTTGTGTCATCAGCACAAAGATGGTTAATTTGGACATCTCGCACTACTGTGCTCAGTGCGATAATTCGCCTGCAAATTGTCCGGATCTAGCTGGACGTAGGTTGGGTCAAGCCCTTCGCGCGACCCAACATCCACGGGGATACGCGCCACAGCGAGGGTAGCACCACCCGTGAATGTTGGGTCGCGCAAAAGCTTGACCCAAGCCTCACGTCCAACAAGAACCGCTAGCTTCTGAACCTGACGTCTCCACCGCTCTTCGCCACTCGCACTTGCCGGCCCATTGCGATAGACCTATTCGCACATCATTCACGGAACCCGACCCCAATGACTAAAGCGCCCAAATCCCCTGCCAGCACCCCGAAGACTGAAGGCGCGACGCCTGAGCCGCGCGAAAAAAACTCGACGGGCAATTCGTCGGACGTGCTGCCGGTGATCAAGGGTAGTCACGTCTATCTGATCGACGGTTCGGGCTATATTTTCCGCGCGTTCCATGCGTTGCCGCCGCTGACCCGGCCATCAGATGGGCTGCCGGTCGGCGCGGTGCATGGCTTCTGTCAGATGCTGTGGAAGCTGCTCGGCGACAGCAAAACGGCGGATGCACCGACGCATCTGGCGGTGATCTTTGATGCCGGGCGCGAGACGTTCCGCAATCAGATTTATCCGCAGTACAAGGCGCAACGCCCACCGGCACCAGAAGAGTTGATCCCGCAATTCCCGCTGATCCGCGACGCCGTGCGCGCCTTCAACGTGCCGTGCATCGAGCAGGACGGGTTCGAGGCGGACGACATCATCGCCACCTATGCAACGCGGGCGGCGGCACTGGGCGCGACCGTCACCATCGTCTCGTCCGATAAGGACCTGATGCAGCTCATCCAACCCGGCGTCGGCATGCTCGACACGATGAAGAACAAGCGGATCGGCCGCGACGAGGTGATCGAGAAATTCGGTGTGCCGCCGGAGAAGGTCGTCGATGTGCAAAGCCTCGCGGGCGATAGCGTTGACAACGTGCCGGGCGTGCCAGGTATCGGCATCAAAACCGGGGCGGAGCTGATCATCGAGTATGGCGATCTCGATGCGCTGCTGGCACGGGCGGGCGAAATCAAGCAGCCGAAGCGGCGCGAGAAGCTCATCGAATTTGCCGATCAGGCGCGGATTTCGCGTGAGCTGGTCCGCCTCAAATGCGACGTTGACGTGATGCTGCCGCTTGACGATTTCGGCGTGTCTCCACCGGAACCAATCACGCTGCTGACGTTCTTGCGGCTGATGGAATTCAACACGCTGACGCGCAAGATCGCCGATCAGCTCGGTGCGGAAATGCCCGCTATGGCGGCTCCGACAGCGCGTACACAAACGCCAAAGGTGGTAGACGGCGGTGCACCGGCAGCTACTGGTGCAGCAGCGACTGGCCCCAAAGCCGCCGTCACCTACGCCGCACACGAAGCCGTGACGCCGCCGATTGACCGCACCGGCTACGAAACCGTGACAACCACGGCCCGCTTGAAAGAGTGGATCGCCCGCGCCCGTGAGGCCGGTCGATTCGCGTTCGATACCGAAACCACCAACATCGATGCGATGCAGGCTGATCTCGTTGGCTTCTCGATGGCCACCGCGCCTAACGTTGCCTGCTATGTGCCGCTCGGCCACAAGGCGGTGGACAGCGGTTTTGACTTCGGCGCGGCACCCCTGGTGCAGGCCCCGTTGCGCGACTGTCTGGACCTGATCAAGCCGCTACTCGAAGATGTAAGCGTGCTGAAGATCGGCCAGAACCTCAAGTATGATTGTTTGGTGCTGGTGCAACACGGCATCCACATCAACAATATCGATGACACGATGCTGCTGTCCTATGTGCTCGATGGTGGCGCAGGTGGCGCTGGCAGCAATCACGGCATCGACGATCTGGCGATCCGCCATCTCGGCCATACCTGCATCGATTTCAACAAGGTGCTGGAGTTGGCACCGGGCGCAAAGAAGTCCGACAAGACGTTCGCCGGCGTGCCGATTAACAAGGCGACCGAATACGCCGCAGAGGATGCCGACGTTACCTTGCGGCTGTGGATGAAGCTGAAGCCCCGCCTCGTGGCTGAGCGTCTGACCACGGTCTATGAGCGGCTAGAGCGGCCGCTGCTCCCGGTCATCGTCGACATGGAGCAGCAGGGCATCAAGGTCGACCCGGCGATCCTGGCGCGGCTGACCTCGCAGTTTGCCCAGACCATCGTGCGGCTCGAGGGTGAGGTGCATGCGCTGGCGGGCATGAAGTTCAACCTCGGCTCGCCAAAGCAGCTCGGCGAATTTCTGTTCGACCACCTGAAGTTGCCGGGCGGCAAGAAGACCAAAACCGGCCAGTGGGAAACCCGGGCGACGCTGCTCGATGATCTGGCACAGAACGAGGAGCTGCCGGACGATGCCCGCCTGCTCGTCAACACCATGATGGAATGGCGGCAGCTGACCAAGCTGCGCTCAACGTACACGGACGCACTGCCGCACTACATCAACAAGACGACGGGGCGCATTCACACGTCCTACGCGCTGGCGTCGACGACGACGGGGCGGCTCGCGTCCAGCGAACCGAACCTGCAGAACATCCCCATCCGCACCAAAGAGGGGCGCGAAATCCGCACAGCGTTCATCGCCGACAAAGGCCATCAGCTGGTCTCGGCCGACTACAGCCAAATTGAGCTGCGCGTGCTGGCGCACATTGCCGACATTCCGCAGCTGAAACGTGCGTTTGCGGACGGTCTCGACATCCATGCGATGACGGCATCGGAAATGTTCGGTGTGCCGATCAAGGACATGCCGAGCGATGTGCGCCGCCGTGCCAAGGCGATCAACTTCGGCATCATCTATGGCATTTCGGCGTTCGGGTTGGCCAATCAGCTTGGCATCAGCCGCGAGGAGGCGGGGGCCTACATCAAGACGTATTTCCTGCGTTTCCCTGGCATTAAAGCCTACATGGATGCGACGAAGAAGTTCGTGCACGACAACGGCTATGTCGAGACCGTATTCGGGCGGCGCATCCACTATCCGGAGATCAACACACGGCATCCGGGCACGCGCGGCTTCCTTGAGCGTGCGGCGATCAACGCGCCGATCCAGGGCTCGGCTGCTGACATCATCCGCCGGGCCATGATCCGCATGCCGGACGCGATTGCAGCAGCGGGTTTGAAGTCAACGCGAATGCTGCTTCAGGTGCATGACGAACTGATCTTTGAAGCCCCGATTGCCGAGGTTGAGGCCACAATCAAGTGCGCGCGTGATGTGATGGAGAAGGCGGCCCTGCCGGCCGTGCATCTGGCGGTGCCGATCCAGGTTGACGCCAAAGCTGCTGCGAATTGGGATGAGGCGCACTAGGGCGATAGAATCCAGTGCGCGGCATCTTGGCGAAAGGGAGTGAACTGGGTTCACATTTGTGGCGAGATGCCGTAACGTGACATGAGACTTCACTCACGACGGATACTGCCATTATGACGTCCCCAGCAGCACCGACCCCGCCGACCTATCGCGACGAGATGCGCGCCAAGATGCTCGGCATCGCCAAGCGCGTTGTTGCCGAGGAAGGGCTCGGTGCGCTGCAGGCTCGGCGTGTGGCCGATGAGGCCGGTTGCGCGGTCGGAACGATCTATAACGTGTTCAAAAATCTCGATAATCTGATCATCGAGACCAACAGTGCGACGCTGTCCGACTTGGGGGCGTCGCTCGTTGCTGTGGCGCAGCAGGGGGCGGACATTCAGGGTGCGGGTGCTGTCGCTGAACGGTTGCAGGCGCTGGGTTTAGCCTATCTGGATTTTGCCGTGTCGCAGAACAAGTCTTGGCGCGCCGTGTTTGATCACCACATGGCACCCGGCAATCCGGTGCCGGACTGGTATCGTCTCAAGCAGGCGCAATTGTTTGCACTGGTTGAAGGCGTGCTCGGCGAGGTGATCGCGGATGAAAACAGCCGATCGCGAGCGGCGCGCGCGCTGTTTTCGGCGGTGCACGGCGTGGTGATGCTGTCGCTGGCTGGAACGCTTGGGCCGACCGACAGGTCGGAAACCGAAGCGCAGGTTCGTTTCATCGTTCGGGCCGTGGCGGAAGGTGTCGCGCACGCTGAAATATAGCCGAACGTAGTTGAACCGTCAAAATTGACAGCGGTGCAGGGGTGGGCACCCCCTGCAACCGCAGGCAATTCCTCAAGGCAAACGATCAGGCTTTCGCCTTTGCTTTTGCCTTGGCGGCTGGTGCCGCCTCGGCCGGAGCCCCAAGTGCCAAAATGATCGCGTTCAGATCTGCGATAAAGCGTTCACGGCTGGCGCTTGGCAGCGCCGCAATGACCTTATCGTCAATCTTTTTGGCCAATGGATCGGCCGTTTTCAGAACGCGCCAGCCTTCTTCCGAAAGGCGCACCGCATAAGCACGTGCGTCTTCTTTCGTACGCTTGCGAAGGATCAGGCCCTTCTTCAGCATGCGACGGATGATGTCGGCCAGCGTCGAACGATCAATGCCGGTGCGGTCGACCAGATTGGTCTGACTGAGCCCTTCATTGTGAGCGACCGTGACGAGCACGGCATATTGGCGCGGAGTCAGTTCGCCAGATGACATTTCCGATTGGAAAATGTCGCCAGCGCACTGACCGGCGCGATGCAGCAGATGGATGGGCGAACGCTCAAGTCGTTCCGCAGATTTGTCTTTAGCCATGGCTGGATTATTCACCGCGTTGGTGTGAGAGGTTGCTGTTTCAGGGTGCCCGCGGCTGTGCCAGTTCGTCCGGCACTGCCACCCTGCCGATGCACTTTCACCGTTTAGGAGAAACTGACATCGTTGTGAGGACGTATCACTAGTTAGGCGTCTACGTCCATACACGATGATGTATGGCTCTGAACATTGTGACGCAATGCCCTGAGGCAAATTGTTGCATATTCGGTTAACACAATCCTACTTTTGATGAAAATGTGGGGCACATCACACATGCTCAGGATGCAGGGCGTGACGCTTCAACAATCCGAGTTGGGCTATTCCGAACACCGCCGTAATCGGCATAATGCCCATGAATTTGAAGCCGATCCAGAAGCTCTCTGAAAAGTTGCGCCAGACGATTTCGTTGATCACGGCCAGCACGACAAAGAATATGGCCCAGCGGAACGTCAGGATGCGCCAGCCTTCGTCGGTCAGTTTGAACACCTCGCCTAGCACGTAGCGAAGCAGCGATTTGCCATACAGCAGCCCGCCGAACAGGATGCTGGCAAACATCAGATTGACGATGGTCGGCTTGAGTTTAATGAACAGGGCGTCGTCCATCCACACCGTTAGGCCGCCAAAGATCAGAACGAGCGCGCCTGATACCAGCGGCATCAGTGGAATTTTGCCAAACAGCACACGCGAAGCGATCAGCGCGATGAGCGTTGCCACCACGAACACGCCGGTGCCGAGAATGATGTTCTTGGTGAGCCAGTTTACAGTGAAAAACACCAGCAACGGCGCCAGTTCCAGCAGCGTCTTCAGCAGTTGCTTGGTGTCAACTTGCTCAGGCGCGCTGGTTTGCGCGCCCTGCTCGACAATCGGTTGTGTTGTTTTCTTTGTTTCGGCGGGCTCGGGCATGTCGGGGGGAGCTCCGTGGTTACGAATACGCCGACAGCGGCCTCAGCCGCTGTCGGTCATACAATTTCAGTCAATGAGCAGCCGTTACCGGCTTGGCTCGGGTAGCCGATACTTCTGCATGGCTTTGGTTTGCCACCAAGCGAACAGGCCGGTCAATGGCATGATGATCACGAGTTTAAACATGATCCAGATATTGACGCCGTCTAACTCGAAGCCAAAAATTTCAAGTATGTCTTCCGGTTTGAAGCCCTGCCGCACAGCTTCATTGGCCACAGCCGTGAAGATAAAGAACCAAGCAAAGTTCCAGGTGAACTTGTCCCAACCTTCCCGGGTATAGTGGAAGGTCTTGTCGAACACATACTTAAAGAAGTTCTTGCCGCGCCAGAGGCCGTAGAACAGCACCAGCGAGAATAGCATATTGAAGATCGTGACCTTGATCTGCACCCACATCGCGTCGCCGGTCACGACAGTCAGCGTGCCAAACGTGATAGTCACGGCGCTTGCGATCAGTGGAAATATCGGCAGTCGGCGCAGCACAACCAGCATTGTCAAAATGGCGATGACTGTCGCAACCATCAAGGCGATCGTACCGACTTCGATGCCGTAGGCGGCATTCATCACGAACATGGTGATGAGCGGCCCAAACTCGCTCAGCATATTGATCGATTGTTCAGCGTTGAATGGAAAACGTCGGCGAATCCAGCCCATCTTGTTCCTCTGCCCTTGTTTGACTGCGGAATGTTCCGCCGCCAATCAGCCCCCATGTTGCAACATTTTTACTCTGGCGCTGCCCCCGCTAGAAGTGGCTTGCTTCGGCTCAATTATCAAGCCTCAGTTGAATTGACCGAGCCCATCGTAATCGCTCGCGCAAACTCAGCAGGATTAAATGGCTGTAAGTCCTCGACGCTCTCCCCAACGCCAATCGCATGCACAGGCAACCCGAACTTAGCAGCAATCGCTACCAGAATTCCACCCCGAGCCGTACCGTCCAATTTTGTCATAACAAGGCCCGTTACCCCAGCCCTGTCACGGAACACTTCGACTTGATTGACCGCGTTCTGCCCCGTTGTCGCGTCGAGCACCAATATCACGTCATGTGGTGCGGTCGGGTCGATCTTGCGCAACACTCGGATAACTTTGTCTAATTCCGCCATCAGAGCCTGCTTGTTCTGCAGCCGCCCGGCGGTGTCCATAACGAGAATATCGGCTTCGGCGATCTTGGCCTGCGACAACGCGTCAAAGGCAACACCGGATGAATCTGCACCGACTTTTGACGCAACAACCGCGCAACCGGTGCGCTCGCCCCAGATTTTCAGCTGTTCAATAGCGGCGGCGCGGAACGTGTCGCCAGCAGCCAACATGACGTGACGGCCCGAATCACGGAACTGCTTCGCCAGCTTGCCGATGGTGGTGGTTTTGCCGCCGCCGTTGACGCCGACAACGAGGATCACGTGCGGTTTGTGCGCGCCGGATATGATCAGCGGCTTGGCGACGGGCGTCAGCACTTTCTCAATCTCGGTGGCCAGGACTTCGCGGACTTCCTCAGGCGTGATCGACTTGTTGAGGCGGGTCTTCGCCAGCGTGCCGGTGATGCGGGTTGCGGTTTCGACGCCGAGATCGGCCTGCAGCAACAGGTCTTCGAGGTCTTCAAGGGATTCAGCGTCGAGCTTGCGTTTTGTGAAAACGCCGGTGATGCCATCGGACAGTTTCGATGAGGTCTTGGCCAGGCCGGTCTTTAACCGCTGGAACCAACCGACTTTGGGCGCGGGCTCTGCTGGTTGCTCGGGCTCTGGCGGCAGATCAAAGGCAACAACCGCTGATTTGGCCGCGACCGGGGCAGGCGGCGTTGCCTCCATACTGGCGAGATAAGCTTCGAGAGAGCCTGATGGGCTGGCCGGCTCACTATCGAGCCCATCCGGCGTCGGCTCTTCGACTGGTTCAGGTCGTAACGGCTCCGGTGCTGGCACGGGTGCTTGCCGACCAAACAGGCGGCCAATCAAGCCTGGTTTCTTCGAGGTCTCGCTCACGAAATGGTGGCTCCTAGCAGTCGATGGTCAGCGCGGCCGACAATGCGCACGCGCCTGAAGGTGCCGATGGTGGTTGATGTGGCGTCGGCCTCGGTCAACTCGACCTCGGCGAACTGCGGGGTGCGGCCCATGTTGGCCCGCTCCATCAGGATGGCCGTTTCAATGCCGGTCTGCTGGTCGAGATAGCGGCTCAGCGCCGTGTCGCCGCGTGCCCGTAGTTCAGCGGCGCGAGCCTTGACGGCAGGCTTCGCCACCTGCGGCATGCGCGCGGCAGGCGTGCCCTTGCGTGGCGAAAACGGAAACACGTGCAGGTACGTCAGGCCGCAGTCATCGACATGGGCTAGCGAGTTGGCGAACATCTTGTCGGTTTCGGTCGGGAAGCCTGCGATCAGGTCGGCCCCGAATACGATATCAGGGCGCAAACGCCGGGCCTCCTGGCAGAATTTCACGGCATCGGCGGACAGATGCCGCCGCTTCATGCGCTTCAGGATCATGTCGTCGCCGGCCTGCAGCGATAGATGCAGATGCGGCATCAGTCGCGGCTCGTCGGCGATGGCCGCGAGCAGGGGCCCGTCAGCTTCGATCTGGTCGATGGAGGACAACCGCAGCCGCTGCAACTCGGGCACGTGCTTCAATACCTGCTGAACCAGCTGGCCAAGCGACGTGTTGCCCGGCAAATCCGGCCCATACGAAGTCATATCGACGCCGGTCAGCACGATTTCCGGGTATCCGGCCTCAACGAGTTTGCGCACCTGCGCCACGACTTCGCCTGCAGGCACGGACCGTGACGGTCCCCGGCCATACGGGATAATGCAGAACGTGCAGCGGTGGTCGCAGCCGTTCTGCACCTGGATGTAGGCGCGGGCGCGGGTGCCGAACCCGCCGATCATGTGGTTGGCGGTTTCCTTGACGCTCATGATGTCGTCAACCTGCACGCGCTCAGATGTGCCGGTATCGAGGAAGCCCGTGAACGTCTCGGCCTTCATCTTTTCGGCGTTGCCGATGACGTGATCGACCTCGGCCATCTCGGCAAAGCGTTCCGGCTCAATCTGGGCGGCGCATCCGGTGACGATGATGCGGGCTGTTGGGCGTTCGCGGCGCAATTTGCGGATGGTCTGAGCGGCCTGGCGCACGGCCTCGGCGGTGACAGCGCAAGTGTTGATGATCACCGCGTCGTCGAGCCCGGCTGCCAGCGCATGGTCCCGCATCACCTCGCTCTCATAAGCGTTCAGGCGGCAACCCAGCGTGATGACGGTCGGTTCGGACATAAATGGCAATTCTGACAAGGTCGTTTGCAGCTTCGTAATGCTTGTTCTCACCAATGTCAGCAAGTCGTTGCTCTATTGCGATGTCGCATCAGGGCAATTCAGTTCTTGGCAAAACCCATCGTCACGTGTTCCCGGAATCCGTTTCGAGCGCAGCTCGATCCGGATGTCCGGGATCTTTCCAGTTCAGTGTGAGGCGAGATCTAGCCCCACGGCACCGGTAAAGACCCCGGACATCAGAACAGCGCGAGCGCTGATCTGATTCCGGGGAGGCGTGAGGATGGGATGGAGAATTGAATCGCCCCGAATGCCGGATGAACCGAGAAGCGAAAATGGTTGCGGCCTACTCAACCGAGCGTGGCGCGGAAATCGTCGTAGCCGTAACTGCGTATGACCCGGTAACTGCCGTCTTCGTTGAGCATCGCGATGTCGGGCCGCCGGGTGCCGTTGAACACGTTGTTCTTGACGAAGCTGTACTGCATCATGTCGGTGAACACGATTTTGCTGCCGACAGTCAGCGGTTGCGGGAACGAATACTCGCCGATGATGTCGCCGGTCATGCAGGTTTTGCCGCCGAGGATGTAGCTGTGCGGGTGCACGCCAGCTTCTGCCCCGCCAATCACAGTCGGTGTGTACGGCACCTCCAGCACGTCCGGCATGTGGCAGCTAGCGGAGCTGTCGAGGATGGCGATGTCCTTGTCGTTGCGGTGGATGCCAATGACGCTGGCCACCAGATAGCCAGTGTCAACGACAATGCCTGCACCCGGCTCCAGGATTACCTCGACACCGAATTGCTTCCGGAAGGCGACAATGGCTTTGATCAGCTTGGCGACATCGTAGCCGGGCTTGTTGACGAAATGGCCGCCGCCGAAGTTCACGGCTTTGACTTTGCGGATGTAGGGCGCGAATTCCTTGGCGACGTGCTCGATCAGCCCGACAGAGCCGTCGGCCATGCTCTCGCACAGCGCGTGGACGTGGAAGATGTCGATGTCGCCCCAAGGCAGCTGGTCGATGTCGGCTTTGGTGGTGCCAAAGCGCGAGCATGGGGCACACGGGTCATACAGCGCGCCGCCGAGCGTGGCGTTGGAATGGCCGGGGTTGATGCGGATGCCGATGTGGCGGCCTGCGGCCTTCGCCTGCGGGGCATAGCGCGCCATCTGCTCGGGCGAATTGAAGTAGATGTGTTGGGCCAGCGGGATTAGCCGGTCAATCTCGCCGGGGGTGTAGGCGGGCGCATAGACGTGCACCTCCTTGCCGAACTCCTCGTGGCCCATCCGTGCTTCGTATTCGCCGCTCGCCGTGGTGCCATCCAGCGTGTCGCGCATCAGCGGAAACGCCGCCGGCATCGCCCACGCCTTGGTGGCGAGCAAGACCTTGCAGCCCGCCTCCCTCTTGATACGAGCGACGGTCGCCAGGTTCCGCTTCAACGCCGCCACGTCGAGGACGTAAGCCGGGGTGGCAATGTTGGCGGGGAACTTGGGGGATGGGGTGGTCACGTGGAGCTTTCTCTATGGACTAGAACCCCTCCCCTTCTCGTCATGGCCGCGTAGGCGGCCATCCACGACAAGCCTCAACGAGGGAAATGTTCAAGGTGGGCGCATTTTGACGTAGCCGCTCCACTCGCCACACTGAGTTCGCGGCCCGTTGTCGTGGATGGCCGCCTACGCGGCCATGACGAGAAGGAGGGAGGATTTGCACGCCGAATGGCGTGCAAATCCTCCCCAATGGCAGCAACCTTAAGTCTTCACGGCGAACAGGTCTTTTTGTTCGGTCGGGGACATTTCCTTCATGTGCCACGGCAGGCCTTGTTTGCCGATTTCGTCCATGAACGGCTTGGATGGCAGCTGCTCGACGTTGAACACGCCGGCGCCCTTCCAATGGCCCTTGAACAGCATCATGGCGCCGACAACGGGTGGCACGCCGGTGGTGTAGGAGACGGCCTGCGCCTTGGTCTCCTTGTAGCAATCCTTGTGCTCGCAAACGTTATAGATGATCGCGCGCTTGGCCTTGCCGTCCTTCTTGCCGGTGAAGATGCAGCCAATCGACGTGCGACCGGTGTAGTTCTCACCTAGCGACGATGGCGGCGGCAGCAGCTCCTTCAGGAACTCCATTGGGATGACGGGATTGCCTTTGTACATGACGGGATCAATGCGGGTCATGCCGACGTTCTGCAGCACGTCGAGGTGCTTGATGTAGTTGTCCGAGAAGGTCATCCAGAACCGGATCTGCTTCAGGCCCTTGATGTTCTGGACGAGGCTTTCCTCCTCCTCGTGATAGATCAGATAGGACTTGCGCGGCCCGACTTCCGGATAGTCGATCATGGCATTGATCGACAGCGCGTCGATCTCGATCCACTTGCCGTCTTTCCAGTATTTGCCGCGCTGGGTGACTTCGCGCAGGTTGATTTCCGGGTTAAAGTTGGTCGCGAACGCCTTGCCATGGCTGCCATCGTTGCAGTCGATGATGTCAATGGTTTCAATGGTGTCGAACAGGAATTCCTGCGCGTAGGCGCAATAGATGTTCGACTGGCCGGGATCAAAGCCGCAGCCGAGGATCGCCATGATGCCCTTGGCCTTGAAGCGGTCCTGGTACTTCCACTGCCAGGAATACTCGAACTTGGCGACATCGCGCGGCTCGTAGTTGGCGGTGTCCATGTAGTGCGTGCCGGTTTCCAGGCAGGCATCCATGATCGTCAGGTCTTGGTACGGCAGCGCCATGTTGATCAACAGGTCCGGCTTGACCTTCTTCAGCAGCGCCACGACCTCGGCGGTGTTGTCGGCATCAACCTGGCTGATATCGATGGGTGTTTTGCACAATTTGGCGACGTTCTCGCAGCTGACGAGGCGGCGTGAGGCGAGGTGGATGTTCTTGAACACATCGCGGTTCATCGCGCATTTCTGGGCCGTAACTGAGCCGGCGGCACCGGCACCGATGATGAGGACGCTGTTCAATGTGGTCTCCCGAACTTTGAGTGGGGCAAGCTGCGGCAGTCTGTCAGGCAACCGTGACAGCACCGTGATCGCTGCTGTTTCGCATTCTAGGCCGTTTGCTGCAATGCAAACTTTGCGGAGCGGCTGATGTGAAGGGGGAATGCCATTTGATCTGGATCAATGAGCTGCCCCCGCCAAACGGGTAGAAGTGTGTATTGCCGCAATCATCTGGGGCAACCAGCATTAGAAGGGATGGACGATATGACGACGATTACACGCCTCATTGCACTGCTTTCGGGCCTATTCATTTCCAGCTTCGTGGTCGCAGAATTCGCCACCGCCCAGGTGGCAGAGCCCAAACCGAAGGCTCTGGCGGTCGCTGCCGATCCCGTAAAGAAGGCGGTGCTGATTGGCCGGGTCGCGTCCGGTGGTATGGTCTTTCAGCTCGAGCTGGAGGGTGCCGAGGCAATGTGGATGCAGATGGGGACGCCGGCGAAATGGGGTGCGCATACACCTGCCGCCAACGAGCGTTACCACGTCGAGCTCAAGTTGACCGATCCGAAGTCTAAAACGCGTATTCCCTACGCCAGCATCAAGTTTGACGCGACCAACACAGACACCGGCAAAACCATGTCGCTGGTGCTGCCGCCGATGTGGGGCAAATCCGGCCTGCACTACTCCGAGAATAGCGCGCTGCTGGGCGACGGCGCGTACAGCGCCACCGTGACCGTCGACACGCCGACGTTCCAGCGCGAGCTGGTCGACAAGGATTTGTGGGCCAAGCCGGTCAGCGCCAAGTTCCACTTCAAGCTGAAGGATGGAAAACTGACCGAAGTTTCTCAACCGGCTGCGTGAGGTTTGGGCTGTGGTCAAAGGAGTGGCGAACATGGGACACGACATCATCACGTCGGCAGTTGATCGGCGTGCTTTCCTTAGAGCGGCGGCAGGTGCTGGCGGCGCTCTCCTTCTCGGATCGTCGCGGACGCCAGCCTGGGCTGCCACGCCTAGCCTTACCGTCGCCTCCCGCACGATCGAGGTGAACAAAAAGGCCGCCAAGGTCTTCAGCGTGCTGGGGCCGAATGGCAAGTCTGGCCTCATCGCGCAGCAGGGGGATCGCTTCTCCGGCCCCTTGCTGAACGCGACGGCCGAGCCGCTGCAGATGCATTGGCACGGCCAGACCAAGGCCCCCGCCGATCAGGACCGGGCAAGGCCGGATGGCGGCCAATTGGCACCCGAGCAGACCGATGTTCACGATTTTGAGCTGACGCCCGGTACGCATTGGATGCACGCCCATGCCCTCAGCGAGCAACAACTGCTGGCCGCCCCCATGGTGACCCGCGAGACAGGCGCTGGTGACGTCCAGGACGTTGTCATCATGCTGCACGACTTCGCATTCCGGTCACCGCAGGAGATCCTGGCCGAGCTCGGTGGCAACAACGCGCACAGCGGTCACGGCGCTGGCGTCACCGCCATAGGCCGCGTTTTGGGGCGCGCCCACGCCAACGATGTGCGGTATGATGCCTATCTCGCCAACGACCGGACGCTGGATGACCCCGAAGTCGTGGCTGTCGAGAAAGGCGGACGCGTTCGCCTGCGGATCATCAACGGCGGCACGGCGACGGCGTTTTTCGTTTCGGCGCGAGGCCTGAAGTCCCGTTGCGTCGCCGTCGATGGCTCGCCGTGTCAGCCGGTCGAACAGCCGTCGTATCCGTTGGCGCAGGGGCAACGGATTGATCTGCTGGTCGACATTCCCAAGCAGGGCGGCGCATTCCCGGTGCTCGCACGCGTCGAGGCGGGGCGGTTTGTTACGGGCGTCGTTCTCGCCACTGGTGGTGCGGCCGTCGCCAAACTAGCGGCGCTGTCCGACACGCCCCAAGGGATGGTCGGTCTTGGGTTCGAGCGGCAGCTGCGTGCCGTGAACTCCATCACTTTTAAGCGGCCTGATAAACGTTTCATGGTTCATCTGGGTGAAGGGTCCGGCTACCGTTGGCTGATCAACGGCCGCGCCCACGGCGAACACGTGCCGTTTGACGTCCGCCTGGGCGAACGGGTCGAGATGACGTTCATGAACCCGACGTCAATGATGCATCCGATGCATCTGCATGGCCATCATTTCCAGGTCGTCGGCATCGGCATGCGCCGGTTCAAGGGGGCGATGCGCGACACTGTCGTCATCCCCACGCATGTGCCAGTCACGGTCGCTTTCGATGCGACGCACAAAGGGTCATGGTTCCTGCACTGCCATCACCTGTATCACATGGCCACCGGCATGATGACCGAGGTGCGGATCAGTTGAGGATGTCATTTCAGGAGGTGCAACATGGCATATCGCTCGTTCCTTGGCTCAACGCAGGGCCTTGTGGTCAGCCTGATCCTTGCCGCTGCAGGGGCTTGGTTGCTGTGGTCGCACACCGGCCATGTCGTTGCGGCGCTGCCGTTGTTGATCTTGTTGGCCTGCCCACTGATGCACGTCCTGCATCGCGGTCATCGGCATGGCGGACATGACCATAGCAAGTCCTCGAGCCTGCCATTGGATAACAAACCAAAGATTAGGGAGTGATTGTCATGATGCAAGATGGAATGGTTTGGGGCATGGGATGGGCACATCTGCTGGGCACCATCCTCGTTCTGCTCGTCATCGCCGCATTGGTGAAGTACGTGTTTTACCGCTAGGCAGGATTTCCGAAAAGCGTCCTCGCGGTTTTCGGAAAAAATCCTGCTAAATCAAAAGAATCGGCTCGGGCCTCAATTGGTCAGGATGCCCAACCCCTTGCGCTTGATCAGCGCCAGCAGCGTCAGCGCCGGTCCGCTCGGATGCCGCTCGCCCCGCTCCCACTGACTGACAAGGCCGGTGGTGACGTTCAGATGGCGGGCGAGCACGGCCTGGCTGACGCCCTCCTGCTCGCGAATGGCCAGGATGTCGGCAGGGGTGAGGTCCTCGACCGGCGCGAGGCACATATCGTCGAATTCGCGCATGGTTTTTTTGTCCATGACGCCAATTTCAAATGCATCGCTGGCCGCTTCGTGGACGACGCCTGCAATCCGGCTGCGGTATTTAGCTTTAGCTGTCATCGCACGAACTCCGGCCATCACATCCTAAGCTCCGTCATCCCGGCGAAGGCCGGGACCCACGACAGCCATCAGCGCATGCGCTGCTGGTCCCGGCCTTCGCCGGGTTGACGGAACTATACGGGTTTAGTGTGTTGCACGATATTCTTGATCACATCCGCAGTTACGGATGCGTGATGAACCGCTCCAGCGGCTTGCCGCCGAGCTTCTTGAACACCGCGTCACTCAACGCCGCAAACTCGGGTCGCCACGTCGGGCCGAGGTAGGTGAGCTGCCCGAACGACGCGCAAACTTTGCTGGTAGGTAGTCTCGCGTGCCCATGCTTAACGATCCAAAGCGGACTGGTGGTGCCATCCCAGCGATCACCGACGAGAATTGTCCCAGGCCCAATGAAGGCACCAGGTGCAGCTCCGGCGTTAGTTGTAAATCCTTCCATGAAAGATCCGTTGAGTACAACACGCATGAAGTAGTGCTTGAAAACGGTTGGTGGCTGGGAGCTTTCTACATCAACGTGGAATTCTGATACCCATCGCCCTTTCGCAGCGATGGCAACGTCCGCGTCAAACGCTTTAGCTGTGGCAATTGAAGCACTTGCTGGTCCGGACACTTTGGAATCCTTCACCCCCCGCACCAATTTATCCATGTCGGCGTGGAAAGAGGCGTGGCGCACGTCCAAGCCGTTGCGTTCGGGGAGGGACTGCAGATCCGGCGGCAGCCCCTGCTGTTTCGGCATCCGCGTGCCATCGAGCAAAATCGGGATGACGGGGATGTTGCGCTGCAGGGCGGTGCTGATTTCGACGCGGACGAAGTCGGTCGGATTGTCGAGGCGGCGGTGGCCGTCGTCGTCGCGGGAGTCGAGCCAGCCGGGGCCGATGATGGCGAGAAATACGTCGCACTTCGCTACTTCCTCGCGCAGCACATGCACGAAGTTCGCGCCGAGCGGAATAGCGTCCACGTCCATGAACAGCGCGTCCTGGCCGAATTCGCTCCGTAGCCGATCATAGATCCGGCCCGTGTGTCCGGCGCTGTCGTTGCGACGATAGCTGATGAAGATGCGCAACGGCAACTTTTTCGGCGTTTGTTCCACTACTGCCTCTGGAGTTACAACAAATTGGCAATGGTACGACCTTGTTTCTCGTGCTGACCACAGCGCCTGTGATTCAACCTTAAAGTCATGATCTAAATTGACAAGTAATTCGCCCCGCAACCAAGACTCATCCGTGTATTCTGGAAACGCACTTAAGAACAAACTGGAATTGAAAAGCCAACTGCTACCCGCAGTTCGACGAAGCCAATCCACGCGGTTTTCGGTAAGTGTTTTTGTTAGATCGTTGGAGGCCTTCAGTGGACTGCTGTAGCCTGTAGCGATTGTAATCGTGATACCAACCGGCTCATTCTGGCCGAACTGGACCATGTGCTGCCAATGTAGTCGGTTGTCACCTGTCACAAGGCCCACAATGTAACGCAAGTTCACCTCCGAGTTGAAAAATGCAGTTGAGGCATGCTACCCCGATTCTTGTGGTCGCGCTCTCCCAATGACAACGCCCCCCTCCCCCGCTATAAACCCCTCAAATTACACCGCACCACCAAGGTTGCCCCATCATGCCCGCTCCCGCCAAAACCCACATCACCCCCGAAGTCATCAAGGCGCACGGGTTTAAAGGTGACGAGTACCCGCGCCTCTTGGAGATCCTGGGCCGTGAGCCGAGCCTCACCGAGCTGGGCATTTTCTCCGTGATGTGGAGTGAGCATTGCTCGTACAAGTCGTCGCGGGTCTGGCTGAAGACGCTGCCGACCACCGGCAAATGCGTGATCCAGGGGCCGGGTGAGAATGCGGGGGTGATCGACTTTGGTGATGGCGACGCCATCGTCTTCAAGATGGAGAGCCATAACCACCCGAGCTTTATCGAGCCTTATCAAGGCGCTGCCACTGGCGTTGGCGGCATTATGCGCGACGTGTTCACGATGGGCGCACGGCCGATTGCCAACCTGAATGCGCTGCGGTTCGGTGCACCTGAGCACCCGCGCACGAAACATCTGGTGTCCGGCGTCGTTGCCGGTATCGGCCATTATGGCAACGCCACGGGCGTGCCGACGGTCGGCGGCGAGACCAACTTTGACGCGGCCTACAACAACAACATTCTGGTCAACGCAATGTGCGTTGGCCATGCCCGCACTGACAAAATCTTTTACTCGGCGGCCAAGGGTGTTGGCCTGCCGGTCGTCTACGTCGGCTCGAAAACCGGGCGAGACGGCATCCACGGCGCGACCATGGCATCGGCTGAGTTCGACGAGAAATCGGCCGAGAAGCGACCAACTGTGCAGGTTGGCGACCCGTTCACCGAAAAGCTGCTGATCGAGGCCTGCCTCGAGCTGATGGCCAAGGACGTGATCATCGCCATCCAGGATATGGGCGCGGCGGGCCTGACCTCATCGACCTCGGAAATGGCCGACAAGGGCGAGGTCGGCATCGATCTCGACCTCGACGCGTGCCCGCAACGCGAGCCGGGTATGACCGCCTACGAAATGATGCTGTCTGAGTCCCAGGAGCGCATGTTGATGATCTTGAAGCCCGGTTCGGAGCCGGACGCTGAGAAGATTTTCCACAAGTGGGGTCTCGATTTCGCGGTGATCGGTATCACCACGGATTCCGGTCGCCTGATCATTAAGCACAAGGGCCGAATCGAAGCGGATCTACCGGTCACCCAGCTCGCCAACTCAGCACCGATGTACACGCGCCCGTGGGTGCAAACGACGCCGCCTGCCCGCGTGCTGCCGGAGTGGGTCAAGGCACCGGACGCCAAAGCTGGCATGCTCGGCACCCTGAAGACGATGATGGGCGCCCCGCAGCTGGCCTCGCGCCGGTGGATCTGGGAGCAGTACGACAGCATGGTGATGGGCGACACGCTGCAGCGGCCAGGTGGCGATGCGGCTGTGGTGCGCATCCATGGTACCCAAAAGGCCGTGGCGATGAGCTGCGACGTCACCCCGCGCTATGTCCTGGCCGACCCTGCCATGGGCACCAAGCAAGCGGTGGCTGAGACGTGGCGCAACCTGACCTGCGTTGGCGCTGATCCACTGGCGATCACCGACAACATGAATTTCGCCAATCCGGAACGGCCCGAGATCATGGGCCAGTTCGTCGGCTCGGTAGCCGGCATGGGCGAAGCTTGCCGCGCGTTCGACTATCCGGTCGTGTCGGGCAACGTCTCGCTGTACAACGAAACCCAGGGCGTCGGCATTCCGCCCACACCCGCGATTGGTGGCGTCGGCATCATCCCAGACTGGACTAAAACAGCGACGATTGCGCTGAAGTCCGATGGTAATCTGCTGTTGCTGGTCGGCTTCGAAGACGGTCATCTCGGCCAATCGCTGTATCAGCTGCTGATCGCCAAGAAGCCGGAAGGCGCGCCACCACCCGTCGATTTGAACGCCGAGATTAAGGCTGGTGGCTTGGTGCGTGGGCTAATCCGTTCCGGGCAGGTGGCGGCTGTGCACGACTGCAGCGACGGCGGCCTGCTGGTTGCCATTGCCGAGATGGCACTGTCGGGCGGCAAAGGGGTTGAACTGTACCCGTATGAGGGCAAGCTGCCTGCATTCTCCACCTGGTTTGGCGAGGACCAGGGCCGCTATGTGCTGGAGGTCTCGCCGACACAGGCGGCGACCATCACCGACCGGGCCCGCGCGCTAGGGTTGCCTGCCCGCGTGGTCGGCAAGGTCGGCGGCAGCGCGATGACGCTGAAAGGCGAGACGGCACTGCCGCTTGCTGACCTGCGCCACGTCCACGAAAGCTGGCTGCCGGGGCTGATGGGCGCGGCGTGAAAGCGTTGATATTGAAGGTTGAATTTGCTATATTCCGGTAGCGGCAGGAGCTCGGCATGGCCACCTTGACAATCAATAGCCTCGACGATGGCGTCTATGAGCGCCTGAAGAGCCGCGCGCGTTTCAACAACCGTTCAGTTGAAGCGGAAGTTTGCAACCTTCTCGAAGCGCAAGTCCTGAATGACAATACCAATGCATCCGAAATAAAAATGCGGGCTGTGATCGCCGATATTGCGGCATTTCAGGATGGAATGAGAGCCAAGTACAGCGTTCAGTCTGACAGTGTCGCAACGATCCGTGCCATCCGTGATGAAGAATGATCGTCGTTGATGCCAGCTTGGCCGTGAAATGGTTTCTCGTTGAGGTCGATAGTCTTGACGCTAACCGCTTTCTTTCCGACTTTGCAGGGCAAATTGTTGCGCCGGACTTGATCAATATTGAAGTTGCGTCTGCCTTCGTAAGGCGCGCAAATTCGAACAAAGCTGAAGCGTCAGATATGGCTGTCTTGCTTGATAAGTGGGCGATTTTGCTGATGCAACCTGCCATCAAACTATACGCTGGTTCGCCGCTTCGGACACGCGAAGCAGCGCGAATAGCCGTTGCGATGGGCCACCCGCTGAAGGATTGTCTCTACCTCAGTTTGGCGCAGGAACTCGGCTGCGACTTTATCACGTGTGATGCCCGGTTTGCTGCGAAGGCCGTGCAGATCTATCCGCGCACGCGGACCTTGGCGGGTTGAGATTGACCCCTGCACCAACTTTCTTAGCCCAACGCAAAATCACCCATTGCCAAATGCCCATGGGCAGACTAAGCCCTCAGACGTTCGGGGCGTAGCTCAGCCTGGTAGAGCACCTGCTTTGGGAGCAGGGGGTCGCGAGTTCGAATCCCGCCGCCCCGACCATTTATCTAAGTCCGCCTTTTCAGCCGTCCCTTTGGCGAACCGGTTTTCCGGAAACCAAGGCTGAAAATGCAGCGGCAGATGTTAGCACTCAACAGTCAGTACTCAACATAACGGGTCCAAGTCGATGACCGCGCGCATTTTTCGGCCCGCCAAGACGGCCATGCAGTCAGGCTCAGCCCGCACGAAAGAATGGCACCTCGTTCAAGACACGGACGGTGCCAAGTCGATTGATCCGCTGATGGGCTGGACCAGCTCGACTGATACCGGTGCCCAGGTTCAGTTGGCCTTCGACACCAAAGAAGAAGCCGTCGCCTATGCCGAAAGAAATGGCATCGCCTACACCGTGTCGGAACCGCAGGCTCGCAAAGCCGTCCGGAAAGCCTATGCTGACAACTTCAAGTTCGGTCGCATTGGCTCTTGGACCCACTGATTGCTCAGCGATCTCCGGCCTCGGGGATGCAATCGCCTAGATGAGAGAGCGGAAAAACGTGAGCACGTCCACTCCCTCGGCTGCCCCTGCCTCGTCCTCCCCAGTAGCCTCCTCTGCCGTTGTGACCACCACACCGCCGACGGCAAAACCGTCACCGCGCTCGTTGTTCGAACGGCATGTCCGTGAGTGGATCCTGCCGCGCTGGCAAGGCGCGATGGTCGTCATGCTGCTGACCGTTATGGTGGCGCTGACATCGAGCAGTTATCCGCTGATCATCAAATATGCGGCTGACAGTGTCGAAAAGCGCAACACTGGTGCCCTGCCAATCATCCTCGTCTTGGTTGTTGCCATCGCAGCAGCCAAGGGATTGTTCATGTATCTACAGATTGTGCAGTCGAACACGTTCATCCAGCGGATGACGACTGATATTCAGCGCAAAGTTTTCGATCATGTTATTGCCGCCGATTTTGCCGTCGCCACGCGCACGGCTCCGGGGCATTTGTTATCGAAGTTCTTCAACGATATTGGCCAGTTGCAAATGGCCACGCAGACCGTCATCGGCACCGCCATTCGCGATGTGCTGACACTGGTGGGTTACATCGGCGCGATGTTCTATCTGAACTGGCAGCTGATGCTGATCGTCATGATGATCTACCCGATTGCGGTGCTGCCGATTATGTCCGTCAGCAAGCGCCTGCACCAAGTGGCGAAGCAGACCCAGTCGCAGCTCGGCCATATGATGTCGTTGATTACGGAACAGCTTTCCAGTCCGCGACTGATCAAGACGTTTCGACTGGAGCACTATGCGACAGGCAAGGTGAACGCCAGTTTCGAACAGGTTCTGAAACTGCAGTTGAAGGCCATTCGCAGCAAAGCCCGGCTTGAGCCGATCCTGGAGGCGCTGGGCGGGCTGGCGGTGGCTGGCGTCGGTATGTTTGCCTACTGGCAGATCAGTAGTGGGCACGCGACAGCGGGAGATTTCGCGGGCTTCCTGAGCGCGCTGCTATTTGCGGCGCAGCCGGTGCGGGCGCTCGGCCGTCTGTCCGGAAAATTGCAGGAAGGGCGGGCCGGCGCAGAAAGTGTTTATGGGCTGCTTGATGAGGTGCCACGGGTCATTGACCAGCCTGGGGCGAAGCCTCTGCAGATCAAAGACGGCACGATCACCTTCGAAAAAGTGTCGTTTGCTTACGAGACGGCTGAGGCTAACAACGCCATCGTCGATATCTCCTTGGAAGTACCGGGTCATAAAACCGTTGCGTTGGTCGGGCGCTCGGGGGCTGGCAAGTCAACGATGATCAATCTGGTGCCCCGGCTGTTTGACTTGACGGGCGGGCGCATTCTGATCGACGGCCAGGATATCGCCGGTGTCACGCTGGCCTCGTTGCGCGGCCAGATCTCTATCGTCAGCCAGGACGTGACGCTGTTTGACGATACGATCCGCGCTAACATTGCGCTGGGGCGCTTAGAGGCAACCGAGGAAGAGATTTTCGCGGCGGCCAAAGCGGCGGCGGCGCATGAGTTCATTCTGGCTCAGCCGAACGGTTATGACACCGGTATCGGCGATCGCGGGCAGCGGCTGTCCGGCGGTCAACGTCAGCGCATCGCCTTAGCCCGCGCTATCCTGAAGGACGCGCCGATCCTGCTGCTTGATGAGGCGACCAGCGCCCTCGACACCGAGTCTGAACGATTGGTGCAGGATGCGCTTGCCCGGTTCACGCGCAACCGTACGACGCTGGTGATTGCGCATCGGCTGTCGACGATCCAGAACGCGGACTTGATCTGTGTGATGGATGAAGGCCGCATTATCGAACTCGGCACCCACGCCGAGTTGTTTGCCAAAGGTGGCAACTACACCAACCTCTGCCACCAGCAGTTCCTCGGCAAGGCGTGAAGGTGGCGGTTTACATTGTCGAGCCTATCAGTTGACCTTTTTGCCATCAGCAAAAACCCATCTTCCCGCTTTCCCGGAATCCGTTTCGAGCGAAGCTCGATCCGGATGTCCGGGATCTTCACCTCTGAATGTTTGGCGAGATTTAGCCCCAGGCTACTGGCGAAGACCCCGGA
>JAYSVA010000239.1:0-8064 GCA_043718785.1 Hyphomicrobiaceae bacterium | reverse complement strand
GCCAGGACGTTCAAATCGACACCACGAATTCGAGGCCGAAATTTTATTCGAAACAATGCACTAAACCTGTCAACTACTAAGTAAACCGGACACTAGTGAGATGTCATGACAAAAACCCACAAGCCTGACGCCGATGCCGTTGAGGGCGCTGCTCAGCCGGTCGTGCTCGCGCGCGGTCCGCCAATTGATCACGTTGCCCCCCAAGTTGAGCCGGTTCCGCATCTGACGGTTGTCGGCATTGGCGCATCGGCCGGAGGACTGGATGCCTGCCGAAAACTGCTTGACGCGCTTCCCGCTGACAACGGTATGGCGTTCATTCTGGTACAGCACCTCGATCCGCATCATGAGAGCATGATGGTCGAGCTGCTTGCCAGCCACACCGGCATGACTGTGACGCAGGCCGCTGAAGGTGTCATTTTGGCTCCCAATTATCTCTATGTTATTCCGCCGGGTAGTTTCCTATCTGTCGCTAACGGTGCGCTGCATCTGTCGGCACCTTTGGCCCGCCACGGGGCTCGTCTGCCGTTTGATTACCTGCTCCGCTCCTTGGCTGAAGATTGTGGACCGCACGCCGTCTGCGTGGTCCTGTCCGGCTCTGGCTCGGATGGCAGCTTAGGATTGCGCGCGATCAAGGGCCATGGCGGCCTTGTAATCGCCCAGGACCTCGATGAAGCGGCCTTCGATGGCATGCCACGCAGTGCTGTTGAAACCGGCAGCGTTGACCACGTGCTTGAACTCGCTGATATCCCGGCGGCACTCAACCACTTTCACCGCCGCGGCGCGCGAAACGTTGCGACTAACGGTGTTGCAAAGCCTGGTACATCCGAATGGCTGCAGAAAATCATCGAACTACTGCGCACTAAAACCGCTCACGATTTCACGCTGTACAAGCTGGGCACCCTCCGCCGCCGCATCGAGCGCCGGATGGGCATGGCAGCACTCGGCATTGATGACCGTGACGCCTATCTTGCGTATCTCGCTGGCGACGCGCACGAACTCGACTTGCTGGCCAAAGACCTGCTGATCAACGTCACGAGCTTTTTTCGCGACCCCAAAGTTTTTGAACTGCTGTCAGAGAAAATTCTCCCGGATCTCGTTGCCGCGCATGGTCCCGATCAACCGCTGCGGATTTGGATTGCAGCATGCAGTTCGGGCGAAGAGGCATATTCCATCGCCATGGTTTGCCGTGAGGCCATTGCAGCGGCCAAGCTCAATGTCAAACTGCAGATTTTTGCCTCGGATGTTGACCCCGATGCCGTTGCAACCGCACGCGAAGGCCTTTATCCGACGGCAATCGAGGCTGCCGTTTCCACCGAACGCCTGAAACGTTTTTTCACCCTGGATGACCACGGTTACCGGGTAACCGCCGAGCTTCGCGCCGTCGTCGTGTTTACAGTTCAGGATGTGCTGACTGATCCGCCGTTTTCGCGCCTCGACATGATTTCGTGTCGCAACTTGATGATCTATCTGGGACCCGAAGCCCAAGCGAAACTGCTCTCCGTGTTTCATTTTGCCCTGCGCAAGGGTGGCATCCTCCTGCTTGGCAGCGCCGAAACTGCCGGTTCGACCGACGGTCGCTTTGACGTCATTTCCAAGCCCGAACGCCTCTACCGACACACCGGGCGCCCACACCCAGGCGAACTTGGCTTTTCGATTATGCCGGGTGAAGCCATACGGGTGCCGGCGCGCCCAGGGCAAGGTCAAGTTGCGCTGCGCCACTCCGTGCTTGCCGACTTGTGCCGTCGGCTGGTGATCGAAACGTATGCACCAGCGGCCGTGTTGATCAACCAAAAGAACGAGTGCCTGTTCTCGCTCGGCCCCACCAACCGTTACCTTCAAGTGGCGTCCGGCCATCCCACTCATGACCTGATGGCGATGGCCTCTGATGGGATGCGGACGAAAGTTCGACTAGCCATCCAGCGTGCAACCCAATCAATGGACCGCATTCTTGTCACCGGCTGCGAGAGCATGTGGGCCGGGCAGACAATCACATTCGGGATTGACGTGCAGCCGGTGTTGCATGACGGTGAACTTCTGCTGTTGATCTGTTTCGTTGATCACGTACCGCCAGGGCCTAAGCTGGATCGGCCATTCACGCAGCTTGATGTGCCGCGTGTGACGGAATTGGAGCAGGAACTCGATAGCACCCGCACCGAACTCCAGGGCGCCATCCGTAACCTTGAGGTACTCAGTGAGGAGCAGCGTGCCGTCAATGAAGAGGCGCTGTCGGTCAACGAAGAATTCCAATCGACCAATGAGGAGCTGTTGACCTCAAAAGAGGAATTGCAGGCGCTGAACGAAGAACTGACGGCTCTGAATAGCCAGTTGCAGGAAACACTGGAGCGCCAGCGGACGACGTCGGATGATCTGCAGAACATCTTGTACAGCACTGACGTCGCCACGCTGTTCTTGGATACGAAGCTCAAAATCCGCTTCTTTACACCAGCAACTAAGTCACTATTCAACGTCATTCCAGGCGATATTGGTCGACCACTCTCCGATCTCAATTCGTTGGCCGCCGATGCCGCGCTGGCGCCCGATGCCAGAGCTGTTTTAGAGAACGCGCTGCCAATTGAGCGGGAGATCGAAACCAGGACCGGCACTTGGTTCATGCGCCGCATTTTGCCGTATCGCACTCACTCGAAGGGGGTTGAGGGTGTCGTCATCACGTTTACTGACATCACCGAGCGCAAATCCACGGCCAAAGCTCTGGAAGAGGCTAAGGGCTTGGCTGAGCGGGCGACCATGGCCAAATCGCGTTTTCTGGCGGCCGCTAGCCACGATCTACGCCAGCCACTGCAGACCTTGTTTCTACTGCAGGGGCTACTGGCGAAGTCGGTTAAGGGCGACAACAACCGGTCGCTCCTCACCCGTCTGGATGAAACATTGGGCGCGATGTCGGGCATGCTCAACGCCCTGCTCGACATCAACAAAATTGCTGCCGGCGCTGTCAAGCCGAATTTGCAGACGTTCCCGATCAACGAACTGCTCAGCCGAATGCAGTCTGAGTTCAATTATCACGCTCAGGCCAAACACCTGGAGTTGCGGGTCGTGCCGTGCAGTGTGCTGCTCCATAGCGACGCGCGGCTGCTTGAGCAGATGCTGCGGAATTTGCTGTCCAATGCCGTCAAGTATACGGATCGCGGAAAAATTCTACTTGGGTGTCGGCGTAGCGGCGATACCTTATCCATCAAGCTCTATGACACGGGCATAGGTATCCCTGACAACGAAATTCGGTCTATTTTCGAAGAATACCATCAGATCGATAATGCAGCGCGCGAACGAAGCCGCGGCCTGGGACTAGGCCTGTCGATTGTCCAGCGGCTATCAAGCTTGCTTGGCCATCCGGTCTCAGTGCACTCACAATCCGGGCATGGATCAGTGTTCACGATTGAGATCAAAATGCTAGCGACGCCCAGTGGCGGTTCTGCTGTCGGCAACGCTCAAAGTCTGCCGGTAGCGACGATCAGTCAACGTGGGCGTGGCGTGATCATGATTGTGGAAGATGACACGGACGTCAAAGAACTCCTGGACCAAACCCTCCGCGACGAGGGGCATCTCACGGTGACGGCATCCGATGGTGTGACGGCGTTGGGCCAAGTGACCGCAGGCGCAATCAAACCCGATGTCATTCTGGCTGACTTCAATTTGCCCAACGGTTTAACAGGGCTTGAGTTTGTCGCAGAACTTCGAGCAAACTTGGATCTGCATATCCCGGCCATCATTCTCACCGGTGACATCTCCGAAGAAACCTTGCGGCTGATTGCCGACAACAACTGTCTCCAGCTTAATAAGCCGGTGAAGCTGAATGACCTAGTCGACACCATCCAACGGCTCTTGCCGAGTGTGCCGCCCCGCAGCGGTGACAATCATAGCATCGCCCTCGACCGTCCGACTATCATATTTGTTGTGGACGATGACGCGGCGGTCCGGACCGCGATCCGCAGTGTCCTCGAGGATGATGGCCAGACCGTGCAAGAGTTTGGCTCATGCGAAACGTTCCTCGATGCGTATCGGCCGACTGGCAGCGCATGCTTGCTCGTCGACGCTAATCTACCCGGCATGTCCGGAATCGAATTGCTCGAGACACTGAAGCGTCTGGGGCATTCGTTATCGGCAATTATGATCACCGGCAGCAGCGATGTCGATCTCGCTGTTCAGGCGATGAAGGCTGGCGCTGTTGATTTTATTGAAAAACCATTCAGCCGCGCCGACCTATTAGCTTGCATACAGCGGGCACTTGACCAGTCGCGGGACCAGAGTGAGTGGGCGCAACGGCATGAGGCAGCAGCAGCCCAGATTGCGGGGTTGACCAGTCGCCAGCGCGAGGTGATGGATCTTGTTTTGGCTGGACATCCTAGCAAGAATATCGCCGCTGACCTTGGTCTCAGTCAACGCACAGTGGAGAACCACCGCGCTGCCATCATGCAAAAGACGGGTGCCAAATCACTCCCCGAATTAGCTCGTCTGGCGCTGGCGGCCGCACCGATGACTTCGCCCAGCTGACCTTTTTTCCTCGCCACGGAACATTTGTGCCGCTCTGGCGTTCACCCGTGAACCCAGGGAGTAACTGTATGACCCACCAACCTGCGCCCCAGCCCACGGATACCGCCATTGTCTGGGAGATGATGGAGCAATTATCAGTCTGCATGCTCGTCACCCATGATGGCGCTGACGATAGTCTGCGGGCGCGCCCGATGGCAGCACATGTCCGGCCAGAGACCAAAACGATTTATTTTTTGACGGATACGCGCAACCATAAAGACGAAGAGATTGCCAAAAACAACAGTGTTTGCCTGACGTTCTCTGATGCCGGCAACCAAGTGTTTGTGTCCTGCACGGGCACGGCCGAGATCAGCAACGACCGCCAACAGATTAGTGACCTGTGGTCGATGGCGGCAGGCGCATGGTGGGACAGCAAGGACGATCCCAATATTCGGGTGCTCGGCGTAACGCCAACGCAAGCTGAATTTTGGGACAGCCCGGATCTGATCACGACCAACGCTCAGAGTGCCGCCAAAGCCCTGAGCGGGAACCGCCCGAACTGCGGGACAAATGGCAAAGTCACGTTTTGATGTCTGTTCAAGTCAATTGCAACCAACGGAGCCACCATGAACCGGATCTCACTTTCAGTCGTAGCGCTTGTCGCAGTAGTCGGAGCTGCGATGGCGCAGCAAACCACGCCTATGCCGCAAATGGACAAGAAGGGCATGGAAATGGACCAGGGGATGATGAAGCCGATACCGGGCGAACCGTCATCAACGGGTCGCTACAAATCAGCGATGATGAAAATGATGATGGATATGCCGAAATTCACAGGCGACGCCGATATCGATTTCATGAAACAAATGCGACCACATCACCAAGCCGCCATTGATATGGCGCAGGTTGTATTGAATGACGGAAAAAATACCGAAACTAAAAAGCTTGCAACTGCGATCATCGCAGCTCAGAAGAAAGAGATCGCCGTTATTGACATATGGTTGAAAAAGAAGGGCGCGATGTAGCCGACAAGTAATCGCCGCCTGGGCCAATTGACCCAGGCGGCTTTTGCGTGTCTGCGCGTTCTGTATCAGTGGGCCAACTGAGCGAGTATCTTCGTCCAGGTCGGCGCGCCAACTGCGCGGCGAGGCAGGACATGACCCATCTCGACAGCAGAGGCGGCGTTGTACACCAGAACGCCTTTGTCGAGATGCTCCAGATCGATGTACTCCTGACCGGCCGTTAGGCTTGTGGCGGTCTCAGCCGTGCTAACGCGTGCCATCTCATCGTCAGTCAGCAGCTTCAACAGGGTGTCGCGAGCTACATAGTCAGCGCGGGTCGAATGGGACATCAGAGTTCTCCAGTGGTGTTTGAGCCAGCGTTATTGCACTTTCACGGTTGGTATCTTGATCTGCACCGTGTTCGTCTGGTTCTGGTAATAGAAATAACCCAAAACCACTACGCTTACAGCAAGCGCTCCGATGATCAATGATTTGATGTTCGACACGATATTCTCCTTTGGTGTTTGAAATTGTCCTGGGTAAGTCCGAGTCCATGCTATATCGGGCGGACGTCCTGCGGTTTGACTGCGATCAAACGCTCGATGGATCTCATTTTTGAATCTACCATCAAGACATTTGGAATTCGGATCGTTTCCTTGTTGGCCCCCCCGGTCGTCAGAGTGAGATCGCCCGCCCCGAACCCCAGGATCACGTCATGGAATAGATCCTGACCGCGCTTTTCGAGGACCAAACCGTTCGTGTCGTAGCTGCGCGTCTGACCGCCGATCAAGTGCTCGACCAGCATCTGGCCGGGGCGCACACGCCAAACCGTCAAGCGGTCAAAGACAAAGAACGCCAATAGCCAAACCATCAACAATGCGGTCGAGAAAGTAAGATAGAACCCCATGTTAGCGCGTGCGGACAGGTGCGGGATAAAACTCAAAATTGAGTCCCACCATCCCAACCACGCGAATAGGACGACGACGAACGCCGCCGCCACAACAGTCACAACGGAATAGATTCCACGCAATCTCGTGTTAGTAAAAATTACCAGTGCCACCAGGACTGCAATAAAGAAGATGCCGGGGTTGTTGCTGGGATGAACACGTTCAACCACACCGGGCGCGATTGCGATATCCTGGCCTTGAACAAAGCTGACGAGCGCAACGGAAAATCCTGCCACCCAAGCTGGCCACCAATAGAATACATTCGAGTGACTGATGATAGTCACGTCGGCGGAAACTGGAACAGTCGGCGCCGCTGCGCGTGGGGGAACCGACGCGGTGACGGGCTGCTGGAGCGGATCTTGAGCAGGTTGCAGAGTTGGCATTGCAGTCTCCTTCCACCGGTGCATGTGGCGGCCCCGGATTGGCGAGATCCGAGGCCGCTGGTCATCGAGGCGCTGCCGGTAAAGCTGGCGCGCGGCGTTACCGCGATTGAGCGGGGACGCAGCTCGATGCGACCATTGGGAGTGCGATCCCGCTGGCCTCCCGCACTCAAGCCGTCAAATTAGATGCACGCCAGCCTCGGAAACTACCTACGAGACAACATTGGTGTTCTGCGCCACAACCGAAGAGGGCCACCATGTGATCATGGGCGTCGTTATTCGGAGGCACTGATGGACTTTATTCAGCTCGCGACATTGAGCAGTTTTGCTGCAACCTGCGCCATCATTGAACTGACCCCTGGGCCGAATATGGCCTATCTGGCGGTACTCAGCGCCAGCCAGGGACGCAGGGCCGGCTTGGCCGCAACCGCTGGCATCGCGCTCGGCCTACTGATTGTCGGTGTCGCCGCCTCACTGGGGCTGGCAGCGTTGATCTCTAACTCGAAGCTGTTGTATGGCGCACTTCGCTGGGGCGGCGTCGCGTACTTATTGTGGCTCGCCTGGGATGGCTGGCGGGACGCCGATGAACCAACGGATGCGACCGAAAGCGGACATTCGAATGATATGGCCCTGTTTACTCGTGGGTTGATCACCAATCTGCTCAATCCCAAAGCAGCAGTATTTTACGTCGCGGTGTTGCCAACGTTCGTCGATTTGGCGCGGCCCATACTGTTGCAAACCATTGTCCTGTCACTCGTCTACGTCACCATTGCGACCGCAATTCACGCAACCATTGTCGCACTCGCTGGTGCCGCGCGACCGTTTCTTGAAGATCCAATCCGCCGTCGTGCGGTCCGGCGCGGTCTCTCGGTGGTATTGGGCTTTATCGCCCTCTGGTTTGCCTTCAGCACAGCGCGCTGAGCCTCGGACTGGGCCGGAGCGTGCGCTGAAATTGAACCATCACCGCGCCTGAGTAATTTCCGAGGCTTCCGATGTTGACGGTAAACCGCGAAGGGTGTGTCGGAGTTTCTCCCCTGCCAGTAGTTCAACGCCCCATTTGTCACGAGTCGGGAGCCTCACATGACCAGTCTTTACACTTTCACACCGAAGTTGCCGCAAGTGAAGGTTCAGTTTGAGGATGGAGCGCATTGCTTCTTGCCTCCTCGCCGTTTCGAGTGGGTAACGTGACCGCGCCGCAGTACTTTCCTGCTTCGGGTCCATCCCTTTGTTCGATCTGAAGACCATCCCTTCGCC
>JAYSVA010000238.1:0-1626 GCA_043718785.1 Hyphomicrobiaceae bacterium | reverse complement strand
GTTGGTGATGGCGACGCGGAACACATAGCGCGCCAGATACTGCAGGACAGCGTCGCCACCGTCGCCCCAGGTCGCGCAATGCACGACCCATGGCTTCTCCCAGTCCGCTGGCGGCACAACCAGATCGGGACAGCGCTTCGCCAGCGCCGCCATGAGCTTGCCCCGCACCAGCCTGGCCAAGGCCTTGGTCGGCATCAGGTAGGCTGGCCGCGCCGGATGCCAGCTCTGCCCCTTGGGGCCATCATCGGCGACACCGCCGCCGGTGACGAGGCAGTGGACGTGCGGGTGGTAGATCAGCTGCTGGGTCCAGGTGTGCAGCACAGCCAGAACGCCGACGGTGCCGCCGACATAGCGCTTGTCGCGGGCCAGCTCGATGATCGCCTCGCCCGTCGCCTGCATCAGCGCGGCGTAGCCGTCGCGTTGATTGGCACGCAGCAGCGCCCGCAGTTCCGCCGGCACGGTGACTGTGACGTGGAAGTACGGGCATGGCAGCAACTCGGCCTGGCGCGCGGCCAGCCAGCGCTCGGCTTGGTCACGGTGGCATGTCGGGCAGCTCCGGTTCCGGCAGGAATGGTACGAGTATACCTCGGCGCTGCAGCGGTTGCAGCGCCAGCGGTGCCCGCCGAGCCTTTCGGTGCGGCAGGCCAGGATGTCGGTGATGGCGCGGGTGTGCGAAGGCAGCACCGCCGCTCCATGCGCTGACAGGTAATCATCCGCGAAACGGCGGAAGACGTCGCCAAGCTCGATCACGGCCGACCTCTTGGATCAGAGGTCGGTCATCAGCTTGTCGAGGATGCCTTTGAGCGTCGCGCGCGTGGGCTCGGTCAAGTGCGTGTAGATCGACGTTGTCGCGATGTTGGCATGGCCCAGCAAAATCTGGACAACGCGTGTGTCGACGCCGGCCTCAAGTAGCCGTGTCGCATAGCTGTGCCTGAGGGAATGCGGTGTGGCGTCGGTCGTGATGCCGGCTTCGGTGGCGACGCGACGGAACGTCTGTGACAATGCTTTGCGGGTGAGCGGCCCGTCGCCATGGGCGCTCGGGCAGAGCCACCGCTTGTTGCCATGGGCTTTCCAGAGCCGACGCAAGTCGGTGAGGACTGGCTGCGGCAGCGGAACCCGGCGTTCCTTGTTGCCCTTGCCGGTGACGTGGATGAAGCCTTCGACCCCATTGATCGCTGTGACTTCGAGCGTCGCCGCTTCGCTGATACGCAGACCGCATGCATACATCAGCAGGAAGCCCGCTTTGGAGGCGGGCTTCGTTACGCCGCCAATGACCGCTCGCGCCTCGGCGTCCGACAAGACGACCGGCAGCCTTCTGTGCTTTGGCGGTTTGACTCTTTTTTTGAGAACAACGGCCAGTCGCGATCAAGCGTGCAGGCAAAGAAAAACTGGATGCCGCCATGATACGGCCGGAAGGTACCACGCGCGGCGCCACGCCCGTCCCGCAGATGCAGGAGATAGGCACGTACCTCAGCCTCGCTCAGCAGATCCGGGGAGCGCCGGTAGTAGGCGGCCAGGCAGCGAACACCTTGGATGTAGGTCGCCTGGGTCGAGCGTGCCAACCCAGCGGAAGTCATGTCTTCGATCATACGCGTACGCAACGGGGTCATCGGGGCCTTCCTTCTT
>JAYSVA010000237.1:0-3618 GCA_043718785.1 Hyphomicrobiaceae bacterium | reverse complement strand
TCAACGGCATCGACGCCGCCGATTACGCGAAAATCCGCAACATGGTGCTGGAGATCGACTACGCCTCCGAAGCCGGTTCCAGCCCCGACGCCGTCGCCACGTTGCTGAGCAGCAAAGGCTACCAAACCGAGTGGCGCGAAGACCTGACGCTGTACGCCTGGCGGTGAGGTCGCTCTAACCGTAGGGCGGGATAGCCCTCTTGCGTATCCCGCCGTTTCTCATCCCCCGAAACGGTGAGAGTTAGCCCAGTCGCGGCGGGATACACAATTGGGCTATCCCGCCCTACGGGTTGTGCAGAATTCCACCAGCAGCTTGGCCACTTGTTCGGGCTGTTCTTGCATTACCCAATGGCCGGCGCCGTTGATCAGGTGGCAGCCGCGCATCTGGGTGCAGACGACATCGCGCATGCGTTCGTACGCACCGGGGGCTTGGCGGTAGCCCCAGTCGCTGGCGCCGGAAATGAACAGCGACGGCACGTCGATGGTGCGGCCTGCGAACAGCGTCTGCTCGGCGTTGATGCTGGCATCGAAGCGGGTGCGATACCAGTTCAGGCCGCCCTGGAAGCCGGTGCGCTCGTACTCGCTGGTGTACACGGCCATTTCGGTCTCCGACATCCACCGGCAGGCGGCGATAGCTTCCGGTGATGGCAGGTGCGGGGCGACGGTTTCGGCCATCGTCTTGGCGCGGGGCATGACGTAGTAGGTCGGCAGCTGCGCCATTTCGTCCGCCGACCAATCCTTCAGTACGAACGGTTTGTTGTCGGCCCAGTCAGCGCTCTTGTGGTGGAAATAGGCACGCAGGAACGCGTGCAGGCCTTGAGGGGCACGGCTCATGTCGCAATTGGCCGCTCGCGTCGCATAGTACCAGTGATAGTGCTTGCGCGGCGGTATCAGGGTGGCCAGCCCCGCATCCAGCCCGTCGGCGGATGCGCCCGTTGCTGCGGCTGGCGTCGTGCCGGTGGTCAGGACGGGTGGCCCGGCGAACGGCGCGCTCATCAGCACGACGGAGCGGAACACATCCGGGCGCACCAGCGCGCACCAGGCGGCGACCGGCGAGCCGAAATCATGGCCGATGACGGCGTGCACAGATTTGTGGCCGAGCGCTGACACCAGCGCCAGCGCATCACGCGTCAGGTGCAGCATCGAGAACGGCCGAAGGTCCTGATCATAGCTCGTGGCCTGACCAGTGGTACGCCCATAGCCGCGCTGATCCGGCGCGACGACGTGAAACCCGGCCGCCGCCAGCGGCAGCATCACCTTACGCCAGGAATACGCCAGCTCCGGAAAGCCGTGCAGCAATAGCAGCAGCGGCTTGCCGGGGGCCTCATGCCCAGCCTCCAGTACATGCATCCGCAAGCCGTTGATGCCATCGATAAAGCGCGAGCGGATGCCGGTCGGCAACGGCAGCGGACTGAGTGCGGTCATAAGGTCAGCCTTTGGTCTCAACGTTAGCGATGCGCGTGGGTACGCCGAATTCCTTGGCGCAGATGTCGGCGAGTTTGGCGACGCCCTCCCGGATGTTGGCCTCCGTCGCGCTGGCGAAGCACAGCCGCAGGCGGCGGCGTCCGTGCACGGCATTGGTCGACCACTCCGGCCCCGGATTGATGGCGACGCCCTGGGCCAAGGCAACCTGCGCCAGCTTCTGCGTGTCGACGGCCTCGGGCAGCGTCACCCACAGGAAGATGCCGCCCTTGGGATCATCGAACTCCGCCGTGGTGCCGAAATTCTCAGACAGCGACTCCATGAGGGCGACAAGCTTGCGGCGCAGCGCCTTGTTGAGTTTCGGCACGTGGGCGTGGAAATGCTCGGCACAGAATTCGGCCAGCACCATCTGCTCCAGCGCGCCCGATCCAGCATCGGTCTTCAGCGCCAGAATGCGCGACAGGATCGGCCACGGCGCAACGATATAGCCAACCCGCAGCGCCGGCGCGACCGACTTCGAGAACGAACCGATGTGGATGACGCCTGCCTGCTGAGTTTTGGCCTGCTGGTTCATCGCATACAGCGCAGGTGGGCGCTGGCCGTCCCAGATCAGGTCGGAATAGCATTCGTCCTCGAAGATCGGCACGCCATGCGCTTGCGCCAAAGCCAGCATCTGCTCGCGGCGGGCTGCACTCATGATCGTGCCGGTTGGGTTCTGCACGGTCGGGATGGTGTAGATATATTTCGGCTTGATACCGCGCTGTTTCAGGTCATCCAGTGTCGCCGACAGCGCATCGATTCGCATACCATCGGCATCGAGCGGCAGGCCAATAGCGTTGACGCCGAGCCGGGCTAGCCGGGACAGTGCGCCGCCGTAGTTGTCCTGCTCCAGAATGACGGTGTCGCCACGCGTCAACAGGGTGCTGTTGATCAAGTCCATCGCCTGCAACGAGCCGGAGGTGATCAGGATCTCATCGGGCGAACAGGTGATGCCGGCGTGGCCCTTGAGTTTGCCCGATAGGAACTCACGCAACGGCCGGTAGCCGAGCGGCCCGCTTTCCAGGCCGTAGGTCGATAGCGTCGTGCCTTCGCGCTTCAGCACAGCGGTGACGGCGGTAATCAGCGCGTCCACCGGCACTTGCGTCGCGTCGTTATGGCCGCCGACGAAATTGTATTTGGGAAAGCCGTTATACTTGGCTGCCGCAGGCGGCAGGTTCGGCGCCAGTAAGGGGCCGAAATCGAATGGGGCCCCGGTCGTAGTCGTCGTCATGCACTGCGCTCCGCTTCTTGCCTGTGTGTTTGGATGCAGTATGGTGGCCTGCAACAACAACACAACGGCCAAAAGCTCGGAGGCACCCATGCAGCTCTATACGTTCTGGCGCTCAATCGCGACGTTTCGGGTGCGCACCGCGCTCAACCTCAAGGGGTTGAACTACGAGCCGCACACCATCGATCTGTTCGCGGGCGACCAGCACAAGCCGGAATTCCTGGGGCTGAACCCGATGGCGGCGATTCCGGTGTTCATCGACGATGACGGCACCACCCTGCAGCAGTCGCTGCCGATCATGGAGTACCTGGAGGAGCGCTATCCGCAGAACCCGTTGATGCCGAAGGATTTTGCCGGTCGCGCCCGGGTCCGTGCGTTATGCCAAATGACCATCGCCGACACCCACCCGCTGACCGTGCCACGCGTCCGCAACTATCTGAGCTCGCTGGGCGCGACGCCGGAAGTGATCGAAGCCTGGGCTAGGCACTGGCTGACCACCGGCCTCGATGCCTACGAAGCGCGGCTGGCTAGCGATAAGGCCACCGGCGACTATTGCCACGGCAACCAGCTGACCATCGCCGACATCTGCCTCGTCGGCCACGTGGTGGCAGGCCGCCTGTTCGGCCTGTCCGGCGATGCCCATCCCACCATCAAACGCATCACCGACCGCTGCCTAACCGACGAGCGCATTTCCAGCGCCCTGCCGATGAAGCAGCCCGGCGCGCCCGCACCAAAGGCCTGATTTTTTGCCCTCCCCCCGCCCCCTTGCGGCTAGGGGATTCACACATCTTGGCCACAGTATCGCTGCCGACGGGGATTTGGCCGAGCGAATGCGAGGCCAAATCTCCACATTCTCGTCATGGCCGCGAAGGCGGCCATCCACGACAAGCTTCAACCCTATGGTGTTGAATGATAAATTCAATTGGTGCG
>JAYSVA010000236.1:0-1629 GCA_043718785.1 Hyphomicrobiaceae bacterium | reverse complement strand
CGCAGCACAACACCGCATCACCCGACATGGTGTTCAACAGCTTCTCCGACACGCCCGAGCCGAAACGTCCGAAGGCTGAGCAGCCGATCTTGCCGAAGTAATTGGGCTGTCACCCGAAGCGACCAACTCGATAGGCATGCGGATCGGTCAGCGTCGCTTCGCCAGTGATCATTTCGGCGAGCAGGCGGCCTGTCACCGGCCCAAGCGTGAAACCGAGATGATGGTGTCCGGCGTTGACCCATAGGCCCGGATTGCCAGGAACGGGTCCAACCATCGGCAGCATATCCGGGAAACACGGACGGCGACCGAGCCACGGCACCTGCTCCACCCGGTCCGCCAGCGGGAACACCTCGCGAGCGTGTGGTTCGCATTTGTCCAGTTGCACCGGCGTTGATGGCGCATCTGAGCGGGCAAATTCGGCACCCGTTGTGAGACGAATGCCCTTGGTCGTCGGTGTCAGCAGGAAGCCGTAGGTGCTGTCGATCACCGGGTGATTGAGCGTGGCGTTACCCTTCGCCGCATAGTGCATGTGGTAGCCGCGCTTGACGCCGAGCGGCACGCGCCAGCCCAACGGCCGCAACAACTCCGCCGACCACGGACCAAGAGCCAGAACGGCATCCTTTGCTTGGATCGACCCGTCAACGTTCTGCACCTGCCAGCCACCGGGCGTTGCCTCCAGCGTCCGCGCATCACCCGTAAGGAAGCGTCCACCGCGCTGCTTGAACAGCGCCGCATACGCCTTACCGAGCGCGCCAGGATCGCTGATGCTGACGGGGTCCGGCAGATGCACCGCGCCAACGTAGGGGCCTACCAGATGCGGCTCGTTCGCCCGAAGTGCTGCCGGGTCCCAAACGTCGTAATTTATGCCGTAGGCAGTTTGATGATCAGCCTGCTCTTTGCGCGCGGCATCAAGCCCGGCATGATCACGGAACAGCCGCACGTAGCCAGTGCGTCGCGCCAGAGCCTGACAGCCAGCATCGCGCATCAGCGCATCATGCTCGATGACACAGCGCTCGATCAGGGGGCGGAGCGCGTTGGCGCTCGCGGCGATCCGTTCCGGCGTCGAATAGCGGAAATAGCGAAACAACCACGGCAGCACCGTCGGCAGCGCCGAGTAGTGCAGGTTGGCTTCCGACGTGCGGTTTAGTGCGTAGTCGATGATCTTGCGCAGCTCGCGCGGGAACGTGTACGGCACAACGCCTTCGCGCTGGATCAAGCCGGCGTTGCCGTAGCTCGTCTCCTCTGCCGCGCCGCGCCTGTCGATCAGCACGACATCGCGCCCGCGCGCCTGTAGATGCAGCGCCGTGGAGATGCCAACCATGCCAGCGCCGAGAACAATCACATCAGTTTTCATGGGGTGCCGCAGTTAACTATGTTTCGACGAAAGACGGAAAAAGCCTTCAACTGCCTCCTGGAGTTTTAAAAACTCGAGGGCGACGGGGGCCAAGTCCGACCGGTAATGAAATGGGGAGCGGCACTTGGCCACGACAGGACGTTTACTCCTGCCGCTCATCGGTTGGTTTCCCAACTGATGATCCCGTCACGATTGCGCGATTGAGGACCGCTAGTGGACTGGCCTTCCTTACCAGTCCGGCGAGCACTGCAAGTCGCCCTGCCGCAGAATCTCCC
>JAYSVA010000235.1:0-3627 GCA_043718785.1 Hyphomicrobiaceae bacterium | reverse complement strand
GGGGACTTCAAACCGTCCGGCTGACCCGAAGGCCACCAGAACTTCGCGCCCCAACGAGGTCGTATAAACACCACGCTCCTCCCCCTGTCAACACGCCTTAGAAGATTTTTGATTCTTTTTTGTGCGCCGCACAATTCATCTGAATTTAACCATCGACCGCGCCGTTGTTCGGCCCCCTGTTCGCCACATATTCAGTCGATAACTCGGGTCGAACGGCGGTGATCCGTTGACACAACAGCCGCCAGACTGACAACTGACGTTGGCGGACCGCTGTCATCGCAACCGCCGCATGCTTGAGTTAGAGGGGCTTTGGACGTGGTGACTGAACGACGCCGACATGCCCCTGTGGCGCGGTCACGGACAGCTCGACTTGCGGGACGCCCGGCCATGCAAGCCAAAGGCTTGCCACAGGTCTATCTTGGACGCGGCAGGACAACGGTTTCTGACATCTATGATGCCGACCACGGCGATCAGCGCAGCGGCGGACGTTACCGCTGGGTTTTGAGCACATTCCTAGCGGCAGGCGTCGGCGCCGTTGCGATCAGCGTCGCCATCCTCGGTTCCTTCGGCAAAGACGCCGCTGAGAGCATCATTCCGGACCGCCGCCCGAAGCGCGATGTTGTCGCCGGATCGCAGGGCGTCCGCGAGATGCCAGGATTGAATTGGGCGGCGCTGAAAACTGACCGGCTGCAGATTACCAGCGGCGCGACGATGGCGAAGCACATCATCCACGACCAGATCACCACGAAGAAAGATGGCCGCACCTGGCTGGCCAACAAACCCTATGTGCGCCTCGTCGCGCGCCTAACACCAGTGCCACCTGCCAACGACGACGTCATTCCCGCGTTCAATCCGGTCAAGCTCTATGCGTCGTCGGATAAGCAAACCGCGAGATCAGACGCCGCCACCGACCCGGACAGCATGGTTGGCCGCAAGGACGTGGCGGTACAGGTGGTTGAACTGCTCGGCGGGATTTCCCAAGACGATGGCCAGGAACTCGATGGCCAGGAAGTCGGCAATCTCGTCGCGAAGGTGCAGGATACGCCCAGCGGCGCAAGTGACGCCGACGGACCGGTCGCCATCCGGCCAGGCTTTCAGGTCGACGGTACCGAGGGGCTGTTGCCGCGCAACGCCGCCACTAACAAGCGTGCGCGCGATCCGATCCCGCCGAATACGACGGTGATCGCCAAGGCCGTCACAGAAACAGACGACGCGACCGAAGATCTGGAGCGACGGGAACAGCGCGTCGTTCGTGCGGGGCGCGGCGATACGCTGACGAGCATCCTGACGAAACTCGGTGCCGAAACGGCGCCGATCAAGGAATTGGTCGATCAGGCGAAGTCGATCTTCGCCGACAACGCCGTCGCCCCTGGTTTCGAAGTCCACGTGACATTGGTGCCATCCCTCACCACCAACAGCCGCATGGAACCTGTTCGTTTCACCGTGTATACGGACAGCCACCTGCACAAAGTCACCGTCAGCCGCAACGCCGATGGCGACGTCAGCGCCAGCGCCACGCCGACCGATCAAAAAGCGATCAGCGCTGCCAGCAGCGACAGCAGCCAAGGGCGCACGTCCAGCCTGTATTCGAGCTTGTACAATGCCGGCCTCGTGCAAGGCATGCAGCCCGAAAGCATCATGCAAATCCTGCGCATCCACGCCTATGAGACGGATTTCCGACGCCGGATCAGGGGCAGCGACCAGGTCGAATACTTCTTCGACGTCAAGGACGATGCGGGCATCGACAGCCCGCCGGGCGAACTGCTGTACACATCCATCACGACGGGTGGCGAAGCCCAGCGCTACTGGCGGTTCCGGACGCCTGACGGGATTGTCGACTATTATGACGAGTTTGGCGCCAACTCGAAAAAGTTCCTAATGCGCAAGCCGGTACGCAGCGACAGCGTTCGGCTGGCGTCAGGCTTCGGCATGCGCCGCCATCCGCTGCTCGGCATTTATCGCCTGCACGCCGGTGTGGATTGGGCCGGGCCGATTGGCACACCCATTCTCGCATCCGGCAATGGCGCTGTTGAGGAGGCAAAATACAAGGGTGACTACGGCAACTACGTGCGTCTCAGTCATGCCAACGGATATAGCACCTCTTACGGGCACATGCTGCGGTTCGGGCCCGGCATAGCGGTTGGCGCGAAAGTCCGGCAGGGCCAGGTCATCGGCTTTATCGGCAATACCGGCCTCAGTCACGGGCCGCACGTGCATTATGAAGTGCTAATCAACAGCCGCCATGTCGATCCGTCGCAGCTGCAAGTGCCGCAGGAACGCCGCCTCGAAGGCCGCCAACTCGCCGAGTTCCAGAAGGAGCGCGCCCGCGTCGATGACCTGATGCGTCGCCCGCCGGTCTTGACGCAGGTTAAGCAATAGCCGAACCGTCGGATGCGTCGCGCGACGCTCAGCCGGAGGCGACGACGTTGCAGATTTTCCTTGTGTTTTTGCTCGCCTACACGCTGAGCCAGTTTTTCCGCTCGTTTCTGGCCGTCATCGCACCGGAGCTGATGGTTGAACTCGGCTTGTCATCCGGCGATCTCGGCCTGATGTCAGCGGCGTGGTTTGCGGCGTTTGCCGTGGCGCAGTTTCCGGTTGGCTGGGCACTAGACCGGTTCGGACCGCGCCGCACCGTCTCGCTTGGCATGATGGCAGCCGTGGCTGGCGCCCTGGTTTGCGCCAACGCCCACGGCCTCAGTGGCGGCATTGCCGCGATGACGCTGATCGGCGTCGGCTGCGCGCCCATCTATATGGGGGCGCTGTACATCTTCGGGCGGGTGTTTGCCGCCGACCGGTTCGCCCTGCTGGCGTCGTGGATGCTGGCGTTCGGCTCCGGTGGCAATCTGCTGGCGACGACGCCGCTAGCACTGGTTGCTGACCGGGTCGGCTGGCGGGCGGCGTTTGTCGGCATCGCCGCCATCACCGCATTGGCCAGTGTCTTGATCGCCGTTCTGATCAAAGATCCGCCGCGCGTGGTGAAACCCGTTGCTGGACGTTCCGGGCTTGACGAATTCCGCGACCTGCTCAGCATCCGGGCGCTGTGGCCGTTGCTGCCGCTGGTCGCCGTCAGTTACGCCGTCGTCATCGCCGAGCGCGGCGTCTGGGTCGGCACCTGGTTGGCCGAGGTGTACGGGCTCGCCCCGGTGCCACGCGGCAACGCGGTGTTCCTGATCGCCGCCGCGACCATCGCGGGCACGTTCGCCATTGGAGCGCTGGACCGTTACGTCGGTCGCAAAACCTTGGTTGCCATTGGCAGCGGTGTGGCGTGCGCGTTGTTCGTGGCGTTGTGGATCTGGCCGACGCCGCCACTCAGTGTGGCCGTTGGCTCCATCGCCCTGATCGGCGCGTTCGGCACAACGTATGCCGTGCTGATGGCGCACGGTCGGACGTTTCTGCCCGATCATCTGCTCGGCCGCGGCATCACGTTGCTGAACTTCACGTTCATGACCGGCACCGCACTGGTGCAGCTGATCTCGGGCCGGGTTGTCGATGCATTGAAAGCGGCAGGCAAAAGCTCAGCCGATGTATTTGCAACGCTGCATCTCGGCTTCGGCGTCGCGCTGTTGCTCGCCACACTGGTTTATCTGTCGGCGCGGGAGGCCAAATAAATCAGGGGCTTATCCGGCA
>JAYSVA010000234.1:0-1638 GCA_043718785.1 Hyphomicrobiaceae bacterium | reverse complement strand
CACGGCATCGGTGATGCGGCGGCCGGTGGGTGTGCCGGTCAGCCGGGCAAAGCCAAGCGCCATGTTGCGCAGCGGAAATGCCCAGGTTGGGACTGAACAGCCGTCGATGCCCCAGGCGAGCTTGGCCGGATCAACATCGCAATAGCTGGCGATGGCCTTGGCCACGGCCTGCTGCACCGGATGCTCGATTTTGACGTAATCGGCGGGTGCCGCACCAAGCTGGCGGGCCAGTGCCAGCATGCCTGAGTGCTTGCCGGAGCAGTTATTGTGCACCTGATCCGGTGCGCCGCCGGTTCGGGCTAGTTCCTGCTGGGCTTCAGCGCGCATCGGCCAATGTACCCCGCATTCGTAGCACGTCTCCGGTGTTTCGGCCTTCGCCAGCATCGAGCGGGCCACGCGGACGTGCTCGGGCTCGCCGTTGTGCGAGGCGCAGGTCAGGGCAATCTCTTCCTCCGTGAAGCCGAAGCGGTCGGCGGCACCAGAATCGATCAGCGGCACGCACTGGAACGCTTTGATGGCTGAGCGCGGAAACACGGGTGCTGTGATGTCACCGCCAGATCGCAGCAGCTTGCCCGCCGCATCGACGACAGCATACGCGCCGGAATGGCGGCTCTCGACGGTGTCGCCCCGGGTGACTTCGGCAATGATCGGGTTGGGCATTGATGGTCCAGTCGTTTTTGGCAGGGTGGGCGGCGCGGGGCCATTTGCCCTCGCACCATCGCAAGCGCACATGCTATCACGTCGCCAGAAAATCACATCCGGGGGATGGTCTGAGATGAGCGACGACAAACAGCAGCAGTTTAAGACGCGCTTGGTGCATGCGGGCCGGGGGCATCTAGGCGGCGAAACATCGCCGGTCAATCCACCGATCACCCGGGTTTCCACGGTGCTGTACCGGGACAGTGGCGTGATGAAGGACATCCGCGCCCGGAAAGCCAGGGGTGAGCGGGTCTGGAACTACGGCACGGCGGGATCGCCAGTCTCGTTCGCGCTGGAAGACGCCATCACCGAGATCGAGGGCGGCACCCGCACCATGCTGTTTTCGTCCGGCCTCGCCGCCGTGGTGCATCCGTTCCTAGCGATCCTGAAGCCCGGCGATCACGTGCTGCTGGGCGAAACCATCTACCAGCCAACCCGGTCGCTGGCGGTCGAGCATTTGATCCCGCGCGGCATCGATTGCGAGTTCTACGCTGGCGGCCACGAGGAAGTATCCCGGCTGATCCGCCCGAACACCCGGATGGTCTGGATCGACAACCCCGGCTCTATTGTGTTTGACATACAAGACGTGCCCGCCATCGTCGCCGCCTGTAAGGGGCGCGGCAACAACATACTCGTCGGCGTCGATAACACCTGGGGCGCGCCGGGCCTGTACAAGCCGCTAGCGCTGGGAGCGGATATCTCGGCCATCGCCATCACCAAGTACATCGCTGGCCATTCCGACGTGCTGATGGGCTCCGTCACCGCCAACGCGCGTTGCGCCGACGAGCTGTGGAAAGCCGCCGGTTACTTCGGCCATGTCGTCACGTCCGATGACGCTTATCTGGCCCTGCGCGGCCTGCGAACGGCACACGCCCGCCTGACCATGACGGCGGCCAACACCATGGCCGTGATCCGCTGGCTGCAGACCCGGCCGGAAGT
>JAYSVA010000233.1:0-8133 GCA_043718785.1 Hyphomicrobiaceae bacterium | reverse complement strand
TGGTCGGCTCCGGCGGGAACGCCTCAATGCGGTACAGGCGGTCGAGCGCCGCGTGGCCTAGGCAGATGATGCGGCTCATAACGTGACTAGTCCTTCTTAGCCCCAGCTGCTGGGGCGGGCGCCACTATTGTCGGTGGGCGCAACGGGGTGTTCAAGTGATCGTTAGCTGCAGCCTTATTGCGCAACTGCGCCGCCGCGTCCTCATCAAACAGCTGTTCAAGGTTGACGGCAGAGCTTCGGGCACGCTCCTGTAGCTTTTCAGTGTCGCTGTAAACCTTGTAGTCGTCAAACAGCCGCTCTTCGTCAAGCCGTCGAAACATTGTCAACGCTTGCCGCACGTCGCGCTCGGTTTGGCCGAGGCCGCGCAACACATCGCCGGACAGCTCCAGGGCTGAGACAAAGGTTTCGCGGTGCACGGCTTTGACACCAACGTCGATCAGGCGGTGGGCGTGGATGCGGTTGCGCGCACGCGCATAGATCGGCAGGTTCGGATACAGCGATTTGACCGTCTGTGCCGTCCGTACTGAGGCTTCGACATCATCGATGGCCAGAACGAACGCGGTGGCCTTGTCAGCTTTGGCGGCGGCAAGAATGTCGGGGCGGCCAGCGTCGCCGTAGAACACTTGCGAGCCGAATTTTTTGACGAAATCCACCTGCTCGGCGCTGACATCGAGTGCAGTGAACGGAATGCGTTTGGCCCGCAAAATACGCGCGGTGATCTGGCCGACACGTCCGAAACCGGCGATGATGACATGCCCGTCGTGCTCGGGCAGCGGCTCCGACGATACGGGGGGCATGGCCGCAGGCTTACCCCAGGCGTCGTCGAGCAGCAGCAGCGCCGGGGTGACCGCCATCGACAGCGTGACGACGACGGAGAGCAGCTCGCCGTGGTTTTTGCTCAGAACACCCGCCGCAATGCCAGCGGCGAACAGCACGAAGGCGAATTCGCCGCCTTGGGAGATTGAGAATGCCAGTCGCCGCGATCCCCAATTGCCAAGCTTCTGCCAGAGGCCGAGGCCATAGAGGACCAGCGATTTAGTGGCGATCAGGCCGATCACGAGTGCCAGGATTGCCAGCGGTTTTTGCACCAGCAGCTGCAGATTGAGGGACATGCCGATGGCGGTGAAAAACAGGCCAAGCAGCAGGCCTTCGAATGGCTGGATGTCGGCTTCGATCTGGTGCCGGTAGGAGCTTTCGGCCAACAACGCGCCGGCGATGAAGGCCCCGAGCGAGGCGGGCAGGCCAGCTGCCTGCATGACGAACGCGACGGCCACGACCACCAGCAGTGCTGCCGCAGTGAGCGCCTCCTTGACCTGGGCGCGGGCGATCAGGCGGAATAGGGGATCGAGGAGGAACCGGCCGACAATGACCACACCGACGATGGTGCCGAGCGCTTTCAGTGCGTACGCCAAGCCCATCGGCGGACCGGCCCCCAGCTTGGTGACGGCGAACAGCGGCACCAGCGCGATCAGGGGAATGGCCGCGAGATCCTGGAACAGCAGCACGCCAAAGGCCGAGCGACCATGGCGCTGGTTCAGCTCGCCCTTCTCCTCAAGGACTTGAAGGGCAAAGGCCGTCGACGAAAGCGCCAGGGCGAGGCCGATGAACAACGCCGGTGCGGCCTTCAGGCCGAACAGCATCATGGCGGCGGCAGCGAGCGGGATGGCTGTGATCGCGACTTGGGCACCACCGAGCCCGAAAATCGCCTGCCGCATCGCCCATAGCCGTTTGGGGCGCAGTTCTAGGCCGATCAGGAACAACAGCAGGACAACCCCGAACTCGGCGATGTGCAGGATCTCTTTGGCCTCATAGACCGAGAACACTTTGCCGATGCCGTAGGGGCCAAGGGCGATACCCGCGACCAGATAGCCGAGCACCGTGCCGACCTTGAGCCACTTGGCGAGGGGTGCCGCTATGGCGGCGGCAGCGAGCAACAAGCCAATCTCGAATAAGGAAACGTCTTGCATTGAAAGCAAACCTTACGAAATAGATTGCCAATCACTTAGGTGTGGCGACATTTCTCAATATGCGGTTTCCAGTCTTTATGGCATGAAAGTCCCCGATTCCACCATTTTCCAAATTTCGACGGGGCTGCGATGCAGGGCGTAACACTGGTTTTTGATCTCGACGGTACACTCGTTGATACGGCACCTGATTTGATTGGGGCCGCCAACTATGTGCTGGGCCTGCGCGGGCTAGATCCGGTATCACCGGCTAAACTTCGCCCGCAGATCAGCTTTGGCGCGCGCAAAATCATTATGCGCGGACTAGCGGAGCATGGCGAGACCCTGCCGGACAGGGAAATCGATGGGATGCTGGCAACGTTTTTGACCTACTATGCCGAAAACATCGCCAACGAGAGCCGCCCGTTCCCGGGGCTGCTGGAGACCCTGCGGCACCATAAGCAGGCCGGGGCGACACTGGCGGTCTGCACCAACAAGGCTGAGGGGTTGTCGCGGGCGCTGCTGCAAAAGCTGGATATGCTGGACATGTTTGCAGCTGTCGCCGGCCGCGACACGTTCCCGGTGTTCAAGCCCCACCCAGATCACCTGACGGGCGTGATCCGCATGAGCGGCGGTGATCCCGCCCGCGCCATTATGGTTGGCGACAGCGACACCGACATCTCAACCGCGCGGGCGGCCCGCATTCCCTGCATCGCCGTCGATTTTGGCTACACGGATGTGCCGGTGACGGAGTTGAACCCAACGTCGGTGATCAGCCACTACCGGGAATTTCCGGCGGCGGTCACACGCATTCTCACGTCTGCGTGAGGTTGGGCGAACTGGCACCTGCGACGAAAGCATAGGAAACATGGGCCGTTGAAGTGCCACATTCGCTAACCATATCACTGTGTACCGCACGGCGTGATTCGTCCCCCCCAGGAACGAGCGGGTCGCCCGTAGTCGAAACACAGGATTAAGGACATGACCCCCATGACCAGCACCTTCAATCGTCTCATCGCCGCCTCGGCACTTAGCCTGCTCGCGCTGTCGAACGTTGCGTTTGCCCAGACCGCGCCTGCACCGGCTCCGGCCGAGCCGCCCACCGTGACCGCACCAACGGCAGCGCCGGGCGCAACTGCCGCCAGTTCTCCGGAAGACTGCCTGAAAGCGGCCTTTGATATCGCCCAGACCGCCGAAGATAAGAAACTGGCCGACGATCAGCTCAGCAAGATCGAGGATTTGCTGACCAAAATGGAAAGCCACTGCGACGCGAAGCAGTTCTCCGAGGCAGCCAATGTCGGCTCGGACCTCAAGGCGCTGATCCAGAAGCAGTAATGTCAGCAATGACCCCGGATTTAGGTCCGGGGTCATTTGACGGGACATTACCGCTTTTTCGCAGGTTTGCTGGCAGCAATCTCTTCACTCGAGGGCATCGGCTCGGCGAATTTTCCGAGCAGGCCGAATGTGACGTTCCGGCCCGCAACCTCAAGTTTCCAGGCTGTAAAGCTCTCAGCGGACGTACAGCTGTTGCCTTGGCCGTCAAGTTCCAACTTGGCGGTGCCACGCTTGGCCCCTTTGGCGAAGATGCCGCCCAGTTTGACAGGACCTGCCAGCGTCCAGGTTTTGGCCAGTAGTGGACCACCGCCCGGCGATTTAGGCGGATTCTTGCTGCCACCACTGCCCGGGTCGTTCTGATAGGTTGAGAATTTCTTCGGCAACAGGAACGTGATTTGTCCCGTGCCGCCTGCCGGATCCGTGAAATTGAAAACAATCTCGCGTTTGATTTCGGGCGTGTTCAGCCGATAATCCTTGCTGGACGGCGCGGCGACGCCTTTCACGTTGTTCGGAAAATCGACGGCGGTGATCAACTGCGCGGTGCTGGCCAAGCGCAGCCGCTTGAGTTCGCCGCCACTGTACGAGCCGAGCTTCTCGGTCGTCTGGTTGGTCTGACCGGGCTCACTGCAGCAGGCACAAGCCAAAGCCGCCCCGCTGCTGCACGCTGCTAACGCCCCTGTCCACAGACCAGTACGAACGGCTTTTCTGAAATTCATCGGAAGCTCCTGACCAGAAGAATTGATCAGTTTTCAGTAAAGCTTGTGCGGGGGCCGCTGTCTAGCGGTCGTTTGGGGCGCGAGCACAGTGCGGGCACGCCTCGCCTGCTTTGAACAGCGGGGATGCCTGATCCGCTGCTGAAACTGGGTAGCCGCAGGCGCGGCAGGCGTCGTGCGTACCGGCGCTCAGGCCATGGCCGAGGGCGACGCGCTGGTCGAACACGTAGCACTCGCCCTGCCACAGGCTGGCTTCTGGCGGCACGGTTTCGAGGTATTTGAGGATGCCGCCTTCGAGGTGATAGACCTCCTCAAAGCCTTGGCCCAGCAGGTACGACGACGCCTTCTCGCAGCGGATGCCGCCGGTGCAGAACATCGCGATTTTGCGTTGCCGGGCCGTGCCCAAGGTTGCCTCAACATAGGCCGGGAATTCGCTGAACGAGCGGGTGTTCGGGTTCACCGCCCCCGTAAATGTGCCGATGCCGACTTCGTAGGCATTGCGGGTGTCGATCAGCAACACGTCGGAGGCAGCAATCAACGCGTTCCAGTCCGCCGGTGCGACGTAGGTGCCAACCTTGCGGGTGGGGTCGACCTGGGGTTGGCCGAGCGTGACGATCTCGCGCTTCAGCCGCACTTTCAGGCGGTCGAAGGTGCCAGCTTCAGCCGTCGAATACTTGACCACTAGATCAGCGAAGCGCGGATCCTGCCGGAGGTGCGCCACAACGGCTTCGATGCCTGCGGGTGGCCCGGACAGCGTGCTGTTGATGCCCTCTTCCGCAAGTAGAATTGTGCCTTTCACGCCGTGGCTGCGCGCCACCTCCAACAGTGGCGCGCGCAGCTCGGCGTAGTCCCGCAGTGTCACGAATTTGTAAAACGCGACAACAACATCCGGACCCAAGTTGACGTCTGGCTTCACGGCTTCTTAGCGGCCTTGGCGGCTTCATACAGCGGCATGGCTTCCTTGAGGTGGGCCTTGATGGTGTCAATGCGCTGGGTGCCGGACGGATGGGTCGAGAGCCAGGCGGGCGGCGCGCCTTTTGAGGCCTGGCTCATTTTCTGCCACAGCGTAACGCCAGCGTTCGGATCGTAACCGCCGCGTGCCGCAATATCGAGCCCGACAAGATCGGCATCGGTTTCATCGCCGCGCGAGAACTTGAGGGTGAGCAAGCCGGCCCCCTGTTGCGCCAGCTGGCCGAGGCCGCCGCCGATGACCATACCAGCCACGGCGCCGCCAATGTTGGCTAGCGTGCCTTTTACCGCGCGGGCACGGGCGTGTTCGCGCAAAGCGTGCGCGATCTCGTGGCCCATGATGATCGCGACTTCGTCATCCGTCAGTTTAAGCTTGGTCAGGATGCCCGTGAAGAAGGCGATCTTGCCACCGGGCATGCAGAATGCGTTGATTTGATCCGACTGGATGGCGTTAACTTCCCACTTCCAATCCTTGGCCCGCTCGTTCCATTTGTAGGAGTGCGGCAGCAAATCCCGGAAGATCTTGCGCAGGCGCTCGGTTTGCGGGTGGTTCTCCGGCAGGAGTGCCTTTTTCTGGAAGGCGCTGCGGGTGAGTTGCCCGTATTGCGCTTCGGCGGTCTGTTCGAGCTTTTCAGCCGAGACCAGATTGCGCAAAATCGAGGGTCTGCCGACCTTGACGCCATCAGGCTCTTTCGCCGAGGCTGTCAGTGACACGGCAGGCAACACCAACAACGCGCCAGCCACAACGAGTGACCTCATTGCTGATCTGGCAACTGATCCAAACGCACGCATTCCCCGTCTCCCTAAGTAGTCGCACCCTCGGCACAAACTGGGGCTAGTCCTATCGAGTTGCAAGCCTGCGGTGAAGGGGCGTGCAAGATTAAACATGCGACGCGACCGAACAGGTGCTGCACTATGACGGATAAAGCGCCCCCCGAAGTCCACGCGGTGCCGGCGATCAAGTTGATCGCGGCCGCCGATTGGGACGCTTGCGCCAACCCTGTTGCGGCCACGTACAACCCGTTTGTCAGCCACGCTTTTCTCAGCGCCCTCGAACACACCAAGTGTGTTGGCGGGCGGTCCGGCTGGCAGCCGCAGCATATCGTGGTGCAGGAGGCGGACGGCGGCGCTGTGCTCGCTTGCATGCCCGCCTACCTTAAGTCGCACAGCCAGGGCGAATACGTGTTTGATCACGGTTGGGCGGAAGCGTTCGAGCGGGCAGGCGGCCAGTACTACCCGAAACTGCAGGCGACGGTGCCGTTTTCGCCGGTGCCGGGGCCGCGGTTGCTCGTGCGTCCGGGCGCGGATGCGGATGCCCATCGCAAGTTGCTGTTGGCGGGCGCGGCGGCGCTGGCTAAGCAGCACGGCCTGTCGTCGGTGCACGTGACGTTCATGGCGGAGGCCGAGTGGCAGGCGGCAGCCGAGGCCGGATGGCTGCAACGCACCGACCAGCAGTTTCACTGGGCCAACCAGGGCTATCAGACGTTCGATGATTTTCTGGCGGTGCTGTCCTCGCGCAAGCGCAAGACCATCCGCAAGGAGCGGGAGCAAGCGCTGGCATCAGGCCTCGCCATCGAGACGGTGACGGGGACTGATATCACCGACGTGCACTGGGATGCGTTCTATGAGTTCTACCTGGACACCGGCAGCCGCAAATGGGGGCGGCCGTACCTGAACCGGGCGTTCTTCACGGCGTTAGGCCAGACCATGGCCGATCGCTGCCTGCTGGTGCTGGCGCATCGCAACGGCAAATACATTGCCGGTGCGCTCAACATGATCGGTGGCGACTGCCTGTATGGACGGTACTGGGGGGCGATTGAGCAACACCCCTGCCTGCATTTCGAGGTGTGCTACTATCAGGCCATCGATTTTGCCATCACGCACAAGCTGGCTCGGGTTGAAGCGGGCGCGCAGGGCGAGCACAAACTGGCGCGCGGCTATCTGCCGAGTGCTACGTACAGTGCCCACTGGATCGGCGACCCTGGATTCCGCAAGGCAGTCGCGCGTTATCTCAACGAAGAGCGCCGCCACGTCGCCGAGCATCGCGAAATGCTCGCCGAGTTCGGCCCTTACCGCAAAGTCGTCGAGGAGAAGGATTAAACCGCTCACTTCGCGGTCTTGAAGATCTTGTGGCGGACGAGGTCGCCGGGTTTGAGGCCTAGGCGTTCGGCGGCACCGGCATTCAGCTCAAGTACGGCGCTGACGTTGCCTTGGGAGCTCACGATCTTCTCGGATAAGGGCTCGGTGCGGGCGGCGATGCGGTGGATGATACCGTCAGCCTTGATGAACACCATGTCCAGAGACACGTAGGTGTTGCGCATCCACATTGAGATGTCCTGCGGAGGGCCGTAGGGGAACAACATGCCGGTGTTGTCGGGCACGGACGTGCGGAACATCAGGCCGAGGGCTTTTTCTTCCATCGTCTCGGCGATTTCGATGTCGATGATGTGCTCAGCGGTGGCGGTTTTGAGCGTCAGTGTATCGCGGCGCATTTTGGCCATCGCGTCACCGCCTCCGAGAATGCCGATCACGGCAAGCAGACCCAAGGCGATAAAAGCCGCTCGGCGAGCGACCAATGTTTTGTTCAGTGTCATGTGTCCCATAGCCGTTTTCTAGCGAAATCCCGCAAACGAGGGAAGCCCCCGCTAAAGTAGCGGGTCCAGGGCGCGCCCTGGTCGCCGAAGGCATTTCACTATTTAGGGACAGAAAAAGGGCCACCAAGCGGTGACCCTTTTTTTGTATTTTTGTATGAGCGTTCAGTGCTGCGATGGCAGACCTGAAGGCAGGCCATCGGGACGGAGTTCAGCGGCCATACAGCCTTTAGAACCCTGGCCCCAGCGAACCTGGATGATCTGGCCCGGGCGCAGTTCAGTGAACCCAAACCGGCGCAGCGTTTCCATGTGCACAAACACGTCCTGTGAGCCGTCACCGCGGGTAAGAAACCCAAAACCACGTATACGGTTGAACCACTTCACCATGGCACGTTCCCAGTCACTGTCCGGCGTCACCACGACGTGGGTGCGCTGCGGCAGCTGCGACGGATGGATCGCGGTGCTTTCGTCTAGGCTGAGCACACGAAAGGCTTGCAAACCTTTCGGGCGTCGCATAACTTGGCAGTGAACCCGGGCGCCTTCATAAGCGGTCTGATGACCACCGGCGCGCAGGCATGTGAC
>JAYSVA010000232.1:0-3654 GCA_043718785.1 Hyphomicrobiaceae bacterium | reverse complement strand
TCTTCGAAGAGTTCAAGGGGACCGGTAACTGCGAAGTCGTTCTCGACCGCAAGGTTGCCGATAAGCGGGTGTTCCCTGCCATCGACATCGCCAAGTCTGGCACACGCAAAGACGAATTGCTGGTGCCGCGGGATCAACTCAAGAAAGGTCACATGCTTCGCCGTGTACTCAACCCGATGGGCACCATGGATGCCATCGAGTTCATGGTCGATAAGCTGCGCGCTACCAAGACGAACGGCGAGTTCTTCGAGACGATGAATAAGTGATAGAGTGATGTGACGCAGGGCGGGATGGCAACATCCCGCCCTTTGTTCATCTGCCTCGTTTAGTTGCGGTTGTTGCGGTTATAAAATAGCGAGCGTCGGTTATGGATGGTTTGAAGCCTGAAGTTCTAACGTCAGTGATTTCGGACATCTACGATTGCGCGTTGCAACCCGATGGTTGGACGGCTGTTCTGACCCGCATCAACGCGCTAATGAATTGCGCATATACGACAATCAGCCTCTCGGATGCCCAGTTCAATCAGCCGCGGATGGCCGCCCATTCCCCATGGGATCCGGTCCAGCTCAAAATTCTCAATGAGGAGTATGGGGTCGATGGAGTGCCTGGCCTACGCGATGTCATCATCGGCGATGTCGATTCACCGCAATCGACGTTGAATATCTTAAGTCAGGTCGATTTTTTTGCGACGCCGTTTTACCGCAATTGGGTCGCTCCCCAAGGCCTACTCGATGGCTGTATTGTCAAATTTGTCCACACTGCTGACCGGATGGGCGCGATGGCCTCAATCACGAGTGCTAATCGCCCTACAATCACCGCTGATGAACGTCGATTTCTAGGGGTGATTTCCCCGCATGTTCGTCGAGCCGCAATGATTGGTGACTTGCTGGATCATCGCCGTGTCGAAACGCAGACGTACCGTGCCGCCTTGGATCGGTTGACCACTGCCGTGCTGTTGGTCGATCGTCACGGCAGCGTCGTCTACCGAAACGAGACGGCGGCAACGCTGCTGGCTGCCGGTCAACATATTCGCCGCATCGGCAAGTCATTCGGTCCGGCCAACGCGATCTCATCGGATGGCTTGGCGTCAGCTATGGCCATGGCTGCTGAAAATCAAATAGACTTTGAAAACCGCGGCATTGCCATTCCGATGTCGCACACCGGGGAGCCGCCGGCTGTTGCTTATGTGCTGCCGCTGGCGATGACGGGACTGCGAGCATCCTTCAACCCGGCAGTTGCGGCGGTGTTCATTTCGACGACAATCAGCGGTATGCCGACGCCCGAACATGCTTTGGCCACCATCTACGGGCTGACACCGGCTGAATCGCGCGTGATGGTCCAGGTCGGTGCTGGTCAGACGACGGCTGGCATTGCTGCGGCGTTCGGCGTTTCGGAAAATACTATCAAAACCCATTTGGCTCGGCTGTTCGGCAAGACTGGTACCAGCCGCCAAAGCGAACTCGTGAAAATCGTCACCCAACTCGCCTCACCGCTTAGTGCCAGCTGATCCATCGCGACTTTGAAACCAGCTTGAGCCGCTGTGCGTAGATAAGGGAGGCACTGCGTCAGTTTGAGGTGGTTATGAGTGTTGATCGTGGAATTGGCAGCAAGGTGATCGCCTTCGCCAGTATTGTCATGTTGACGGCATGTGCCGCAAATCCAGCAACTGGACGAGAGCCCATGGCATGGTCGGCAGGTCATATTTATAGCGCACTAACATCCGAGCTTGGCATCGATACGGAAACCGGCATCGCCTACGGCGCGCATCCTCGGCAGCAGCTAGACATCTACCGTGCCGATCCAGCTACTGAAAAAGCTCCTATCGTCGTGTTCTACTATGGTGGCGGTTGGAAGGATGGCGACCGCGCCATCTACAAGTTCGTGGGCACGGCGTTGGCCAAGCGGGGCATAACCACGGTCATCCCAGACTACCGGTTGTTTCCTGAGGTCCAATTCCCTGGGTTCGTTGATGATGCAGCGAAAGCTTATGGCTGGGTCGGCAACAACGCCAGCCGCCTGGGCCGTTGCGGTGGTAATCGCCCGATTATCGTGGTCGGGCATTCGGCTGGTGCCCACACAGCTGCATTGCTAAGCCTCGATGCTTCTTACCTCGATCGTCACGCTACCGGCACTCGCCGACCCGCTGCGATGATCGGCTTGGCCGGTCCTTATGCGTTCGACCCAACCACCTGGCCATCAACTAAGGACGTGTTTGCGTCCGCGCGCGCCACGCCTGATCGCACCCGTCCCGTGACCTTTGCTGTCCAGGGTTTGGCACCGCCGACACTGCTGTTGCATGGCGGCGATGACGAGACAGTCAAGCTGTACAACACTCGAGATCTCGGTGCGGCGATCAAAGCCGCTGGGCAAAGGGTGCAGGTCGTTGAGTATCCGGGCATCGGTCATGTCGGATTGATCCTGACCGTATCAAAGCCACTGCGCTGGCGGGCATCGGCTCTCGACGACATGGTGACGTTTATTGACCAGCAGAGCGTGAACAATTGTGCGCCCGTTGGAACCCGCACCAAGTAACGGTGAGATCGACATGACTGTCGAAGTCGAACGACGCTGGCTGCAGGTGGCAATCCTGATCGCTGGTATTGTGCCGGTCACGGGTGGGCTTTCCGGAATTCTGGCAGGTCCCTGGCTGCTTGAGCTTGGCAGCAGTTGCGGTACAACTTGTGAAAGCCATGTCCGCTATTTGTCTGGGCTATTGCTCGGGGTGGGGCTGTTTGCTTGGAGTCTGATCCCAACGGTCGAACGCGCCGGTGCCCCGTTTCAGCTTTTAACTGGTTTGGTTGTGATCGGCGGTCTCGCGCGGCTTTCCAGTTTGGCCTTTGTTGGCATGCCGTCCAAGTTGATGATGGGTGGGTTGCTGATGGAACTTATCGTGACCCCAGGCCTTTGCGCGTGGCAACGGCGGATTGCGCGGCGATTGGTTTGCTGACGGCAAGGATTGCGCCTGTCGCCTGCTGCGATAATGATGAGATATTAGCGGTTGCGGGAGCGGCACATGGCAGCGGGTATTTTGAACGAGCACGGCCAACCGATTGGCCCACCACTGGCCGCCTGGGTTGCGCGACCCAAGCCTCCAACCACGACGATGGCAGGACGGTTCTGCCGAGTAGAAAAGCTGCTGCCGCATAAACACGCAAGCGATCTATTTGCAGCTAACCAGCTCGACATCGGTGGCAAAAACTGGACGTATCTGGGCGTTGGTCCATTTGCGACCATCGAGACTTATCATGCCTGGCTGACGTCAGTGGCACCCGGTCAGGATCCGCTGTTTCATGCCATCGTCGATCAGGTGTCTGGCAAGGCTGTGGGCGTTGCTAGCCTGATGCGGATTGAACCAGTCCACGGTGTGATCGAGGTCGGCCACATCAACTATTCGCCGCTGCTGCAGGGCCAGCCCCACGCCACGGAGGCGATGTTCCTGTTGATGTGCCGTGTGTTCGATGAGCTCGGATATCGCCGCTACGAGTGGAAGTGCGACAGTTTGAATGAGCCCTCACGTGCGGCAGCACTGCGTTACGGTTTCACATATGAAGGTGAGTTCCGCCAGGCAGTGATCTATAAGGAACGCAGCCGCGATACGACGTGGTTCTCGATCATCGACAGCGAGTGGCCAGCGATTAAGGCCGCCTATCAGTC
>JAYSVA010000231.1:0-3658 GCA_043718785.1 Hyphomicrobiaceae bacterium | reverse complement strand
GGTGGCTGAGACTTGCTGCGTCAGGCTGGCCCGCTGGCGCAGCAACTCAGCCAGTGGTGCCGCCTGCTGGCTCAGCAGTGCGTGGGCGGCGGTGGCGGCCAATGCTGCGGTGGCGTTGCTGTGCGTGGCGGTCAGCGTGGTGTGCTGCTGGGCGATGGCTGCCAGGTCGGCGTCGGCGGTGGCGGCGGCGGTGCGGGCTGCGGCGTGGGCGGCGGTGGCTTGTGTGGTTTCGTCGCGTGCGGATGCAACTTGGGTGTCGAGCCGTTCCGCTTCGCGCCAAACCGGGGTGAGGCTGGCCACCCGCTGCTCGGTTGCGGCGGCGGCGGCGGTTTGCAGGCTCAGTGCGGCGGCGGCTGTGGTGGCGGTGCCGGTGGCCTCGGCGCTGAGCCGTTGGGCGTGGTCGTGGCGCTGGGCCGCCTCGTGCTGCTGCGTGTCGGCGCGGCGGCAGGCGTCATACAGCGGCAACAGCGGGGCGACGGCTGTCAGCACGGCCAGTGCCTGCTGGTCGTCAGCGGCATCTGTCAGCGCGGCGGTAGCGCTGGCGACGTCGATCTCGGCACGCGCGGCGGCTTGCTGCAGGATGGCGAGGCGTTCGGCGTCGGCAATGCGGGTGGCGAGGGCGGTCTGGTCCGCCGTTTGCAGCGTCAGGGTGGCGGTTTGCTGGTCGCGGGTTTCAATCAGCGTTGCGCGGGCGGCGTCATCCAGGCCGCCGATGCCGACGCGGCGTTCGTGCAATTTGGCCAGCGTTTCGGCGCGCAGTTTGGTGCTGGCATACACGCGTTTGGAGATCTCGGCATAGATTTCGGTGCCGGTGATTTTCTCCAGCAGCTCGGCGCGTTCGTTCTCGTTGGCGAGCAGGAACGCGTCGAACTCGCCCTGGGCCAGCAGTACGGTGCGGCGGAACTGGTCGAACGTTAGTCCGGTGGCGATGACAACGGCGTCGTACACCTCGGTGACGCTGGAGGCGATGGTGGTTTGGTCGGTCAGGCAGGTGAGCTGGCGCTCGACTTTCTGCGGTTTGCCGTCGGCTTTGGCGCGGGCGCGACGAGTTTCCCACCGTGCCCGATAGGTGCGGCCGTCGCGGCCGATAAAATCGACCTCGGCGTGGCCTTGGGCGGCACCGCGACGGAGGATGGCGCGGGCGTCACCGCTGGCGAGGGGGGCGCCGCTGGGGTCGGGTGCCTTCTCGTCGGATTTGGTGGCGACGCGGGGGTAGTTGTTATACAGCGCCAGGCACAGCGCATCGAGAATGGTGGATTTGCCTGCGCCGGTATCGCCGGTGATGGCAAACAGTCCCGCATCGGCCAGCGGGCTAGCCGCCAGGTCAATCTCGAAGGTCTCAGCCAGGCTCGCCAGATTGCGGCCCCGTATCGCCAAAATGCGCATATCTTGCCTCGATAAACTCTCAAGTGTGCCGACCCATTGCGTCGGACCAGATTAGCAATCCGGGTGGTTTCCGGCCTTCTTCCCCCTCAAGGGCAGGGCGACTGCACATGGCTCTCTAGGCTTGTTCCGCACTTCCGTTTTTCGCCTCCTCCCCCTTGAGGGGGGAGGACAACGAGGGCTTCGCGCAGCGATGCCGTCGTGAGGTGGGGGTGGTCTCCGTGCCGCGGGACAAGTGGCCTGAAGTCACCCCCACCTCGCACGGCAAAATCGATTTTTGTGAAGGACAAAAATCGAGCCGTGCGGTCCTCCCCCCTCAAGGGGGAGGAGGAGAACAATCGCCGACATATGGTTGTTGCAAGTTCGTAGGCAATGGCCCCCTCAATGGCCACAAGGAGGGAGGGGGGAACGGGAGAGTTGTGCCGACTGAAAGGGACACTTGCGGGTGGGGTATACCAGTGAGCCAATCGGATGACCTTTTGGCGATTTCTCCCTTCCCCCCGTTGCGGGGGAACTCCAGAGCACACCCCCCACCTCACGCGGCAAAATCGATTTTTGTGAAGGACAAAAATCGAGCCGCGCTGTCCTCCCCCGCAAGGGGGGAGGATGCGCAAGAGCCGAAAGAGTCGTCGGATTGGCTCGCCGGTATTACTGGTGTGCATCATCTTACGCCGCCTGATCGACGGCGACTTGATGGAACGCGGCGAGGTGCGCCGCTGTCGGCACCGCGCCGCTGTTGGCGCGCTCGAAGGCGCGGCGGAACAGGTCTTCCGGCACCAGTTCGCTGAGCCGTTCGCCCGCTGCTGCGTCGGCCTGCACGACGGCACCGCTGACCAGCGGCGTCAGGCGTGGATCGACGAGGCGGACCGGGAACGCGGCGGCGATGGCATCGACTTCGGCGCGGTAGTTTGGCTTGACGCCGTCGCGGTCGATCCAGACTTGCACGTAGGGGCGCAGATGATGCGGCAGATCGGCGTCGACGCAATGGGTCTGAACCAGCGCTGCGAGGTGGTCGCCGAGTTCGTTGAGCTTGACGCCGGCCTTGTCTGGCAACCGCCAGAACGGCACGGGGCGACGCAGCTCGATCTTCTCGATGGTGGGCACGGCCAGCCCATCTAGGGTCACCAGCGTGACGCTGTGCTTGTAGCCGAGTTCGGTGGCAGACAGCGGCAGCAGCGAGCCGCAATAGCGCACGGTTGGTGGCCCGACGCGCTGCTCGCGGTGCAGGTGGCCGAGGGCGACGTAGCTGGCTTCGGTTGGGAACACGTCGGGCGGCACGGCGTGTTCACCACCGACGAGAATGCGCCGTTCCGACGGGCCCTCGCTCTCCAGGCCACCGGCGACGTGCAGGTGGCCGGTGACGATCAGCGGCAGGCCCGCAAGTACGGGGCGCACGCCGTCCATCAGTTCACTGTACAGGGCGCGGGTGGCGTGGACGATAGACGAGCCGACTCCCTCCTGCGGCGGTAAAGTCGGCAGGCTCATGTTGGGAAGGCAGGCGGGCGTCGGATACGACACGGCCAACACGTGCGCGACGACATCCGACGTGCCCGGACGGACCAGCGGTAGCAGATGGCGCATGGCGTCAATTTTGCCGTCGACCCGCCGGATATTGCCGACCACACGAGTGCCGATGACCTCCAGCAGACCGCGCGGCGCTTCCAGCCGTCCGGCGGCGTCGTGATTGCCAGCGGTCATGATCAGTTGCAGCGTCGGCCGCGCCTGATGCAGCGCCACCAGCGCTTCGTACAGCAGCCGCTGCGCCTCGCCGGACGGATTTTGCGTGTCGAACACGTCGCCTGCCACCACCAGCGCGTCGATCTCGCGCTCACGGACGATCTCCGCCAGCTGCGCCAGCACCGCCCGGAACTCGTGGGCGCGGTCAAACCCGCTCAGCGTCTGCCCGATATGCCAGTCACCGGTATGTAGAATGCGCATGAAACCTCGCGACGTGCCTGCATGTTCTGCAAGTGTTCCCACGGTCATCGCATGTCAAGTGAGTCGGAGCAAGATTCCGGGCGGAAATAGCGGTGGATGGGCTCGATGGTGGAGCGACACCGTCGAGCGAAACCGAAGAAACTTTCAGTTGTTCTCCTCCTCCCCCTTGAGGGGGGACGACCGCGCGGCTCGATTTTCGTTCTTCACGAAAATCGAACTTGCCGTGCGAGGTGGGGGTGGGCCACTTGTCCTGCCGCACGGAGACCACCCCCACCTCACGACGGCATTGCTGCGCAAAGCCATCGTTGTCCTCCCCCCTCAAGGGGGAGGAGGCGAA
>JAYSVA010000024.1:0-2197 GCA_043718785.1 Hyphomicrobiaceae bacterium | reverse complement strand
TTCAGACGATCTTGATGCTGGTGGGCATGCCGAACCCGGTGAACTGGTTCAGGCAGCGCAAGCCGACGGCGGCTTCGGTCTTTTGGGTGGCAAGGTTTCGGGATCTCAGGTTGGGGCCGATGATGGCCTTGTAGCGGAACATTGCGGTTTCGGCCAACGATCGCCGGTGATAGCCGGCCTCTTTCTTCCATTCTGTTCGACCAATTTCAGTGATGCGGCGGACCGCCTCGCCGCGGGTGGGAGGTGGGTCTTTCATCCCGCGTGGCGGACTGATCGCGGCCCCTTTGCGCGGCGGGAGTGAGGAGGAACAGGAATGGATCCGGGGGATCCATTCCCCGACGAACGGTGTCGCACCGCGCGCGAGGATGGCGGCGTGACTGTTGAACGGCGCGCAGGCCCCGTCCGCGCAGACCACCGCGAGAGACGCCTCTATCTGCGTCAGCAGGCCGGGCAGTTCGGGGCCGTCATGGTGCTCGCTCGGGGTCATCTCATGGGCCAGAATCTCGCCGGTCGTTGTGTCGACCGCCAGATGCAGCGTGGCACCCAGTCGAGCCATGGTTTCGCCATTGGTCCGATAAACCATGGCGAGGGGCGCTTGTCCTTGCCATGAAGCCTTGTTTTCCACGCGCCCTCGCCAAAAACCTTGAGACCGCCAAGTCTGATCGGGGGGGAACCGATGGCCAGATGCACCGGCCCGCCCCCGCAAGCGCGGATGCCCGAGCCGCGCGAAATCTGCGGCACGTCGAGGCCGGCGGCGCGCCGCGCAAGGGTCGAATAATGCGGGACCGGAATCGGCGGCCCAAGCAGGTTCTTGAGGCTGGTCCGGAAACCCTGGGTCTGGCACCGGGGCATCGTGAATACCGCGCGCAGGCTTGCCGCGCACAGGATTGCCACATCGCTGTAGCGCTTGCCGCCGCTCGCCCGCCAGCCGGACAGCACCGCCCCGAAGGTCCAGAGCGTGACCGCCCCGCGCGATGAGCTCTGCATGAATCTGGACGGGGCGGTAAAAAGTTGTCAGCCGAGAGTGTATAGACTTTATTTTCTAAGACGACGGCGACGGTTTTTTCTTGCTGTCCTACATATGCCGGAGATCAAAGCGAACGGCCCGGTCTATGCCTGAACTGCCGCACATCTGCGGATGTTCAGGCCGAGGGCGCTCAGATTGACCGTGTATCGCACGGCTGGCATCCCCCGAACCCGCAAATGCGCAAGGTTCATCTGATGCTTCAGGCGTGACATCGTGGCTTGGATGCCCGCGCGCCAGCGATAGATTTCCCGGAATGTATCGCTGCGCTCATAAAGTCGTCGTTTCTGATTTTCTGCCCGTGTTGGCGTGTATTGAAAGCGAACGAATTGCCCGTCGTGCTTGTCGGCCTGCACTGGGCAGCGGTTCCTGTCGAGGCATTCCCTGCATGTGGCAAGATCAAAACGCGCCTGCAGTTTCGCGTTTGCCGCAGAGGTCGAGACCGGTGCGACACCGCATGGGCATTCCAACACCAGACCGGCCTCATCGAGGCTGAAGTCCTCCAGGGTCAGGCGCCCTGATGAGCCACCTTTGGCCGTCCGTGCCGGTGCTGTCAGATCAATGCTGCGCATCTCGGCCAAGGCCATGTTGTCCGCCGAGCCATAGTGGGAATCTGCCAACAGGACTTTCGGCATCAGCGCGCGATCGGCAAGATCGTCCAATGCGTCCGGCAACCGGTGTCCGTCGTGCACCGTCATCTTGTGAACCGCCACATGGAGGATCAAATCGGGGGTGATCAGATCGGGCACCCGGGATGCCGCTTCATGCGCGGGATCATCATCTTTGGCATAGGTTTCGACGATCTGCGCCATGTAACCCAAGCCCCTGTGAGCATTGTAGCTGGCATCTGGATCGGCAGGGTTGCTAATGCCGTCGCAGGGCATATCCGCAGGGTTGCGCGGGGTGGCAATTGCACAGGACGTATCGTCCTGCTCTTCTTGCGTGACCTCGAACTGCTCATGCAGAACCTGATCCAGCAACGCATATCCGGGCAACGCCGCCGCCTCAGTATTTCTGAACTGCATCACAAGCTGCAGCAGATCGCGCCCGGCCTCATCAAGCCGGCGTCGGGAGGCGCTCGGTGCCGTATTCGAGAAACAGCCTGCCCCTTCGCGATCAACATATCTGCGGATGATGTCGCCATCGATCAGCGCATGCAGCACGGGATGAAAC
>JAYSVA010000230.1:0-1649 GCA_043718785.1 Hyphomicrobiaceae bacterium | reverse complement strand
CGAAGTCGGTGCCATTGCGGCACATCGCGGTCACCACCGAGCAGTTCGGAATGTTACGCGCTGGATCGGTCATCGATTTGGCCATCGCCATCGCGACGTTGAGGAAGAACTGGTCGTTCTTGCCAATGAAGCTGAGCGTGTCAGACAGCGCGGCTGTGTCGGTTGACGTGGTGGCGAGGCTTGGTGCCAGCAGTCGCAGCAGCAGTGACGAGCAGGCGACATTGCGCTGGTGCATCTCGTCGCCCATCGTCAGGCCACGCGATACCAGGGCCTTCAGTGCGATGCCACTGATCTCTCGCAGGCTGCGACCGAGTGCCGGGCCGCAGACGTCACGCAGCCAAGCCAGCCGCGTCAGCACTTCGGCGTCGTTGCCGCCGAACCGCATGACCTTGCCGAGACCCTCGTTGATGGCGCAATAGGCCCGGTTGCCGAACGCCCGGTTCTCGACCACCAGCAGCGGCTGGCTTTTGGTGGTCATGCCGGTCATCGGGCCGACGCAGTCATAGTGGTGGTTGGGCGCGAACGTGAACTTGCCGGCCGCGGCTTTTGCTTCGGCATCGGAAAGGTCGGCAGCCCAGCCTTCGAACACGGCGATGCCCATGACCGCGCCGCGCATCGGTCCACACATCCGGTCCCAGCCGATGGGGGGGCCAGCATGCAGGATGATCTGCCCGTCGTTCAGCGCTGGGATCAGGTCGCCGGCACGCTGGCAATCGATCAGCACGGGATCGGCTGCCAGTATGCGGCGCAGGGCTTCGGCGTTGGCGGTCTCAATTGTCTTCACGATCTCAAACCCCGAGCTTGGCCAGTAATGCCGCCAACTTCGCATTGCCGCGCGCCGGTGGTGCCCAGGCCACATGTGTCACGGTCGCCCCAGCATGCGCCAGTTCCGTTGCAAACTGCTCCAGCCCAACGTTGATCACATTCGGCTTGCCCGCGAGGAGCGGTTTTCTCTGTGTGGTGTTACTCAAGTGCGGCCTCATGTTTTGTCGTCAATGCCGTCAATAAGGCCGTTTCAATTTTTTCAACATCGGGAAATGCGTCAAGTTCAGCGCCGTTCCCGAGCGGTCACTTGCGACGTCTTCGCGTTGCGAACTCTGTCTTCGAAGTCCTGATCAAGCGGTGAGCCCGTTAATGCGGCTCGCATCTTCGCTCGCCAATCGCCTTCTGCTGGTTGCTGCGCTGTCAGTACTGCCAGCTTCTCGGTCACCGCCTCACGCAATAAATCAGCCTCGGAGCGTCCTGTGGTGGCGGCAATCTGCTTCATGCGCTGATTCTGCTCCACAGTGATCCGCACCTGTTTGCGGATCATCCGGGGCGGCTTGGCATTTTCGATGCTGTTAGAAGGATTGCTCATCGGGAAAATCTATGAGCAATCACCTGCAACTGCAATACCAGACGGCTCATTGCTCGGCCTCGGCGTAGACTTTGTAGGCGGCATCGACGCCAGCTCCGGCAGGGGCGGCATGGCCATTGCGGCGCAGTACCGCTTCGAACGACGCGAGGCAACGGAGAATGTTGGCCTTGCGGCAAACATAGCCCATTGTGCCGATGCGCCAGATCTTGCCGTGTAGCGGCCCGAACGAGGTGCCGATCTCGATGCCGAAATCGTGCAGCATTTCGGCGCGGACTTTCTCACTTTCGGTGAC
>JAYSVA010000229.1:0-1657 GCA_043718785.1 Hyphomicrobiaceae bacterium | reverse complement strand
CCAGTTCGACGGCGCCCGGCATGAGCGGCGAAAACTGAATTGCATCCGCCGGAGGCGGCAGCAACTCCGCCGGCGGGGTGCCATAAACGCCCACGCGTTCTGTGAGGATCGAGCCGATTTCCATGTCGCTGGTGCTGGCACTCAAAACTGCGCTCCATCGGACACCGGTTTCGAGGAGCGGCACGTCGCCCGGAAGCCGGTATTCAACCGAATTTCTTCCGCGCCAACTCCGCCCCCTTGCCCAGCGCCACCAGCTTCGCACTCGCGATCTCGCGCCGCATCGGAGCCATGCCGCAGTTGGTGCAGGGAATGATCTTTTCCTTCGCGACGTACTTCATCGCCTCGCCGATCACGCCGGCGACCTGCTCGGGCGTTTCAATCTCATCCGAAGCCACATCGATCGCGCCGACCAGCACGTCCTTGCCGTCGAGCAGCTTGAGCAAACTCATCGGCACCTTCGAGTTACGGCATTCCAGCGAGACCTGCCCGATGTTGCTTTGTGCGAGCGCCGGAAACACCTTTTCGTATTGCCGCCACTCGCCGCCGAGCGTCTTTTTCCAGTCGGTATTGGCCTTGATGCCGTAGCCGTAGCAGATGTGTACCGCTGTCGTGGCGGTCACGCCCTCGACCGCGCGGTGCAGCGCCTCGATACCCCAGCCGGCGGCCTCGTCCATATAGACGTTGAACGCCGGCTCATCGAACTGGATTACGTTGACGCCGTCGGCCTCGAGCGCGCGCGCTTCCTGATTGAGCAGCGCGGCGAACGCCATCGCCATCCTGACGCGGTCGCCGTAGTGGCGGTCCGCGATCGTGTCGATGATGGTCATCGGCCCGGGCATCGTGACCTTGAGCTTTTTCTTCGTATGCGCGCGGGCAAGCCGCGCTTCCGTCGCATGCACGCGCCCCTTCAGGCGCAGTTCGCCCACCACCTGCGGCACCATCGCTTTGTAACGGTCGCCGCGGATGCCCATCTCGACCTTGTGGGCAAAATCGATGCCGTCGACGAATTCGAGGAAGCCGTGCACGAAGTGCTGGCGCGACATCTCGCCGTCGCCGATGACGTCGACCCCGGCGTCTTCCTGGGCCTTGATCCACAGCAGTGTGGCGTCGAGCTTGGCCTGGGCCAGGGCGTCACCTTCGGCCTGCCACTTCGGCCAGAGCTTGCCGGTCTCGGCGAGCCAGGCGGGTTTGGGCAGGCTGCCGGCGATGGCGGTATCGAACATGAGCGGGCTCCTTGGGGTCATTGCGAACGAACCGGCAGCATAGCCGGGCGGCCGCTGTCGGCTCTGAGCTGCCTTTGGGACGGTCAGCTCAAGAGAATCCTCGCCTTCGAATATCGTGGTGGCCAGGCCGAGGCCATGGCGCCGTTCAGGGCTTGGCACGCGAGGCGCGGCGCCGGTGCTTCGCGGGCACTGGCCCGTGCCGTGTGTTCGCGTGCCAAGCCCTGAACGGCGCCATGGCCTCGGCCTGGCCGCCACGACATTCGAAGGCGGTGAGTCTCTAGAGCTGACCGTCGCAACGTCAGCAACGAGCCGAGACCCGTCGCTCCGAAGCCACAACGGTCCGGCACCTGCCCGGCCGTCAAATGACCTGTACACCCTTCCAGAATGCCAGCCGACCCTGGATGTTGGCGGCGGCCTCGCTGGGCTCGGGGTAG
>JAYSVA010000228.1:0-3681 GCA_043718785.1 Hyphomicrobiaceae bacterium | reverse complement strand
TTCCAAGCTGACCCGGAAAAGCATGGCGTCCGCAGCGACACCGTGATTGCCATCGACCTCGCCAGACGTCTCGTATTGATCGGCGGTTCGGAATACGCGGGCGAAACCAAGAAGTCGGTGTTCACGTTCCTCAACTATCTGCTGCCGTCGAAGGGCGTCATGCCGATGCACTGCTCGGCCAACGTCGGCCATGGTGGTGATTCCGCGGTGTTCTTCGGCCTATCGGGCACTGGCAAAACCACTCTGTCCGCAGATCCGAAGCGCATTCTGCTCGGCGATGACGAGCACGGCTGGTCGGCCGATGGCATCTTCAACTTCGAAGGCGGCTGCTACGCCAAAACCATCCGCCTGTCGCGCGACGCCGAGCCCGAAATCTGGGATGCCTCGAACCGGTTCGGTGCCGTCCTCGAAAACGTCGTCCTCAAGCCGTTCACCGCTGAGCCCGACTTTAACGATGGTAAACTGACCGAGAACACCCGGTCGTGCTACCCGCTCGATTTCATCCCGAACGCTTCGGCGAAGGGCACGGCCGGCAACCCGAAGAACATCGTCATGCTGTGCGCCGACGCGTTCGGCGTGATGCCGCCGATCGCCAAGCTGACGCCGAGCCAGGCGATGTACCATTTCCTGTCCGGCTACACCGCCAAGGTTGCCGGCACCGAGAAGGGCATGAAGGGCAACGAAGCCACCGCCACCTTCTCGACCTGCTTCGGCGCGCCGTTTCTGCCGCGTCACCCATCGGTCTACGGTAATATGCTGCGTGACCTGATCGCTGCCAATAAAGTTGACTGCTGGCTGGTCAACACTGGTTGGACTGGCGGTAAATACGGTACCGGTTCGCGCATGCCGATCAAGGCAACGCGTGCCCTGCTGACCGCCGCTTTGTCAGGCGAGCTGAAGGACGTGAAGATGCGCAAGGATCCGCTGTTCGGCTTCGATGTGCCGACAGCACTGGCGGGCGTTGACCCGAAAATCCTCACCCCGCGCGAAACCTGGGCTGATAAGGCCGCCTACGATGCGCAGGCCAAGGCCCTGGTTGAAATGTTCGTCAAGAACTTCACAAAGTTCGAGGCTTACGTCGATGCCGATGTGAAGGCTGCTGCGCCACACGTGGTCTAACAGCGACCGACTCTTGCTTATTGGAAGGCACTCCAGCAATGGGGTGCCTTTTTGGTTTTATGCTTCAAAACAGCACCGATGGAACCATTTATTTACCGCTTTCCGTCCATGGTCTCCCGACACAGATTTGACCCAAAATCACTTTAGCGCGGGTTGCTGTGAGGTTGGCGTTCAGTAGGAAAGCGTTCCCGATGATTTTTGTGCGTATGTCGTCACTCACCCGCCGCCGTTTCGGTGTTGCAGTTGCATCGTTGCTTGCTATTTTTGCCGTCGCTCCAGCGCAGGCCCAACGTGCAGATACAAGCGATTGGCCGAGCCAAGTGCGGGCCGCCTACTCCATCAATTTCGGCGCATTTGGTGACATCGGCACCTTCAATTTCCAATCGAGCATGACGCCGGACGGTTATGTGCTGAATGCCAACGCCGACCTAAAAGTGCCGGTATTGTTCAGCTGGTCAACCCGGATGAGCAGTGATGGGCGGATTGCCGGTGAGAAACCGCTGCCGAGCTCCTTTAGTTTCCAAGCTGTGGCTCGTCCGGTCATCGGTGGCGAGCGTGGCCAGACCATCCGCATGGGGTTCCGCGATCAGAAAGTGGCAACCTTGTCCATCGTGCCGCCAAGCCCGGCTGCGGGGCCCGAGTTTGTGCCGTTGACCGAAGCGAGCACCCGCGACGTGCTTGACCCGCTGGCCGCCATCCTGTCGATGTCACGGGTCAAGGGGGACGCGAACCCGTGCAACCGTCGTCTAGCGATCTTTGACGGCAAGCAGCGGTTTGACCTGATTTTGACGGCGGCTGGCCAGCAGCGTGTGCCAGAAGTGCGCCCAAGTGGCCAGCCAGTGATGGGGCCGGTTTGTAAGGTGCGCTATGCGCCGGTGGCGGGCTACAAAGACAATGCTGAAACGCACCGTTTAGCCAAAGAAAACGGCATCTACATCGCGTTCCGTCCGGTGCCGAGCGCCAACCTCGTCGTGCCCTATCAGATCACGGTGCCGACACCAGCGGGAACAGCGACAATTACGCTGCAGCGCATGGATATCGTGGCACCGGGCGAGAAGCAGATCGCGCTCGTCCACTAACCCAAGACCTCAGAGGGGCGCTGATGTCACGAGCTGCAATCATCATGGGCGTTGTCGCGGCTGGAGCGGTGCTGGGCGGCAGTTTCGACGCGGCTAGGTCAAGCCAGCCTGAGGTGGTGCTTGCGCCTCAGGCGCCCGTTGCAGCCCCGGCAATCGCCCCTCTGGCTGGTGCGGTGCCCGCAGGTGCCGTTGTTGTACCCCCTCCGCCCCCGTCATTGCCGCCGGGCGGAGAGCTGGCTTTTGCGTCGTTTCTGGCGGGCCTTACCGCCGAGGCACAGGCAGCAGGAGTTAGCGCTGCAACTTTCGAAGCCGCGACGGCAGGTTTGACGCCTGATCCGCAAGTGCTGGAGTTATCGCAGGCTCAACCTGAGCACGCCAAGTCGGTGTCGGAGTATGTGTCGGCGCTGGTCTCTGAAACGCGGCTTGAGAACGGCCTGAAGAACCTTGCTGCTCATGATCCGGTTGCCCGCCAGATCGAGGCCGCCTATGGCGTCGACCGGCACGTGCTGATCGCGGTCTGGGGCATCGAGAGCAATTATGGCAATGCTCAGGGCAGCCGTGGCGTCATCCGCTCGCTGGCCACTCTGGCGGCATTGGAACCCCGCCGTCCGCCGTTCTGGAAGGCGGAGCTGTTGGCGGCTCTGCGTATTCTGCAGGCCCGCGATACGACGCCGGAAAACATGGCAGGATCCTGGGCCGGTGCGATGGGCCACACTCAGTTCATGCCGACGACATTCCATGCCCATGCTGTCGATTTTGACCGGGACGGCCGTCGCGATATTTGGGGCACGATACCGGATGCGTTGGCCTCAACTGCCAATTATCTGAAGGCCTCCGGCTGGGTCGCAGGCATCCCGTGGGGCATTGAGGTGCGTCTGCCGCCAGCGTTCGACTACGGCCATTCCGCGCCCGGCCAGGGCAAACCGTTGGCCCAATGGCAGGCGTTGGGCGTCGCGCCGATCAGCGCCAAACCGTTGCCCGCCAATCTTGGACAGATGACGCTGGTGCTGCCGGCCGGCGCTGACGGACCAACATTCCTGACCACCGTGAATTTCCGGGCGATCCTGCGCTACAACAATGCCGTCAGCTATGCCCTCTCGGTCGCGCATCTCGGGGATAAGCTTGCGGGTGGGTCCGTCTTCGTGACGCCATGGCCCGCCAACGACCGGGGACTGTCCCGCACCGATCGTGAGGAGCTACAGCGCCGTTTAGCGGCCCTTGGACTGGGCACTGGCGGCGTTGACGGCATCCTCGGCAGCGGCACAAGGGCTGCCATCCGCACCTACCAGGCGAGCAAGGCGCTGCCCGCAGATGGCCACCCCTCCGCCAGCCTGCTGGAACGAATGCGCACCGAGCAAGGCGACCTGCCGAAAGTACCTTAAGGGGCCTCATGGGGACGCTGAACAATCAACACCAACCCTTAGCGCGGCGGTCCAGAGCGGCGCTGTGGGTGCTCGCTGCATTGCTCGCTGCGTCCGTTGCC
>JAYSVA010000227.1:0-3714 GCA_043718785.1 Hyphomicrobiaceae bacterium | reverse complement strand
GCGTTTCCATATTATCTCACTCTTGTATGCTTCCTTTCCAAACACGGCATCCATGAGGACCTTGAGATAATGGCTCGCGGTGGGGTCGCAGTGGAGATAGATCGACCCCGTCGGCTTCAACACGCGATGCAATTCGACCAACCGCACGGCCATGTGGGTCAGATAGGCCATCATGTCGTTGTCTTTGAGGAACGAGCGCATCGCCCGCAGCATCTCAGCGACGTCGGAATTGCGGCCCTGCATCACCTGATCGAACGCCTTCTCAGCGGCGTTGTTCCAGTGCCAGGTGTCCTCAAACGCCTCGATCTGCGCTTGGCTCGAATCCCCTGACGGCCCGCGAAACAGCACGTTGTAAGTCGCATTCGAATTGAACGGCGGGTCGAGATAAACGAGGTCGACGCTCTCGGACTTAATATGCTCGCGCAGCACGTCAAGGTTGTCGCCGTAGTGCAGATGATTTGCCATACCGTGTCGCCGCCGTTGATATCTATCGCGCGGGCACAATCACCGCTTGACGGGGGAAATGCAAGGCGTGCATCCTAGAACAAACAGGGGGTGTGACTCGTGCGGGTCAGGACTTATAAAGAGGCTGTGCATCTGGCGCGCTGCGCGGGCGAGGACGCCGCCAACCGGCGTATGCGCAAGGCCGGTCGCAAGGCATGGTCCGAGTCAGATCACGCTCATGCTGTGCGTGAGTCCGAGCGCGTTCTCACTAGCCTTGGCTTCGACGTAGCCCGCTGGGCGGCGACGGCAGGCTTCCCGCGCAACGAGCCGGAAGAGCCGAAAAAGACCAGGAAACCAAAGCGCAGTGTCAATGCTGCGCCCGTGCAACTCGCCTTCGCGTTTGCGTGAGCAGGGCTTCGCAGCTTGTCCCCCGCCCCCCCCTACCGCCGCGCGAACAGCCGTTCGATGTCGCTGAGCTTGAGTTCGACGTAGGTCGGGCGGCCGTGGTTGCACTGACCGGCGAACGGCGTCGCCTCCATCTCACGCAATAGCGCGTTCATTTCAGCGCCCGTGAGGCGTCGACCAGCGCGGACACTGCCATGGCAGGCCATCCGCGAGGCGACGGCTTCGAGACGCTCTTTAAGCTGAAAGATTTGACCATCACTCAGAATCTCAGCCGCGAGATCACGGACCAATCCTTGCACGTCAGTATCGCCGAGCAATGCGGGAACTTCGCGCACCGCAACCGCGCCGCCGCCAAAGCCTTCGAGGCCAAGACCGAGTTTCGCCAATTCCTCGGCGTGCTCGACGAGCGCGTCGGCTTCGGCCTCGCCGCACTCGACGATCTCGGGGATCAACAAGCGCTGGCTCGGCACCTGACCTGATGTCGTCAGCAGCGTCTTCATGCGCTCATAGACCAACCGTTCGTGCGCCGCATGCTGATCAACCAGCACCACCGAATTGCGTGTCTGCGCGACGATGTAAGTCTCGTGCACCTGCGCCCGCGCCGCACCGAGCGGACGGTCCAACAACTCCGGCTCGGGTGCCGCACTCGCCGCTGACGCGTCCGCACTGAAGCCATCGAGACCGGCGAACGTTCCGGTTTGCTCTAACCCTGTCAGCGGCGCCTGCATCGCATCCGATAAGCCGGCTGAATATTGCGGTCGCTCTGGACGATACGCGACCGGATAACCGGTGGTCGCGCGTGCCTGATAACCGTGCGCTTGCGGCTGAAAGGCCGTGCTGTCGCGATTAGCGACAACGGCGGCTTCCATAATGCCGACGGTCGCTTGTCCACCAGCGATCGTCGCGCGATGTCCGGCGCGATCCAGCGCCTCACGCAAGCCGCCGATAATCAGCGAACGGACACGGCCTGAGTCACGGAACCGTACCTCGACCTTGGCGGGATGCACATTGACGTCGACTTCGCGCGGATCAACCGTCAGGAACAGCGCCAGCAACGGCTGACGACCGCGCGGAATCAGATCGCCATACGCCGCCCGCACGGCACCAACCACCAGCTTGTCGCGGACTGGCCGACCGTTGACGAACAGGAACTGCAACGTCGCATCGGGACGGTTCAGCGTCGGCAACCCGGCAAATCCGGTGAGGCGCACGCCATCGCGCTCGCCTTCAATCGGCAGCGCATCGGCCATGAATTCGCGGCCCATGATGCGCCCCAAACGGGTCAGCAATCCCTCTGAATCAGGCGAGCAGGCAGGCAGGCGAAGCCCGACTTTCTCGCCTGTCGTCAGCGTAAATCCAACCTCCGGATGCGCCATGGCGAGACGCTTGACCACTTCGCCAACGGCCATCGCCTCGGAGCGTTCGCCCTTGAGGAACTTCAGCCGCGCCGGTGTCGCCGAGAACAGCTCGCGCACCTCAATGCGGGTGCCGTTGTTCAGCGCCGCCGGTTTAATCTTGCCCTTGGTGCCACGATCAATGGTAATTTCGAACGCGTCCTTGCTGCCCTTGGCGCGCGATTGGATCATCAGCGTCGCAATCGAGCCAATCGACGGCAACGCCTCGCCGCGAAACCCGAGCGTGTGGATATCGAACAGGTCATCTTCGCGCAGCTTCGAGGTGGCATGACGTTCGACCGCCAACGCCAGATCATCAGGCGGCATACCATGACCATCATCGGTAACGCGGATCAGCGAAATACCACCGCCTGCGGTGACGACGTCGATCTCGCACGCGCCGGCATCGATGGCGTTCTCGACCAACTCCTTGACGACGCTGGCCGGGCGCTCGATCACTTCACCGGCGGCGATGCGGTTGATGGTCTCCGGCGATAGCTGGCGAATGGCCACGGGCACGAACTCCGAATCAGATGTTGCAGCTGCAAACATAGCAGCTCAACCAATCGGAGCATAATCAGCGGAGGCGGCGTTACACCGTTGAGCGAAACCGGAGACACTTTCAGTTTTATCGGTTTTCGCCTCCTCCCCCTGGAGCCTCAAGGGGGAGGACAACGATGGCTTTGCGCAGCAATGCCGTCGTGAGGTGGGGGTGGTCTTCGGGCAGCTGGACTCGCGGTCCAAAGTCACCCCCACCTCGCACGGCAAAATCGATTTTTGTGAAATACAAAAATCGAGCCGTGCGGTCCTGCATTTTAAAGTGGGGCCCCCTCAAGGGGGAGGAGGAGAAAAACCGACAAAGTCATCGGGTTGGCTCGGTGGCGTTAGAACTGCCACGCAGCAAGACCGTGCAGCGCCGCCGCGAGGACGAACACCGCTGTGAAGGCTTGCGACGAACGCGGCTGCATCGGAAAATACACGAACTGCAAAACCGTACGCAGCGTCCAACCACCTGCACCTGCGAGCGCGAACACCGCTGCGATCGCCGCCGCCGATGGCTGCAGCGCCAGATAGATCAGTGCCGCACCATAAGCAGCAAAACAGTAAATCAGCACGGCATTCATCGTCTGCGTGACTGCGGTGTTCATGGGGCCGGACCCGTGCAACTGTTCAGGCCAGCCGAACGCCCGCCAGAACAGCATGTGAAAAACGGCAAACGCCAGATCGATCGTTCCAGCGAGAATTGCAGCGGTCATGGTCGCCTCCTTTGCGCATTACCCGGCGTCGATATAGTCGGCGGCTTGCTCGACCAGCTGGCCGAACCACGGATGGGTCAAGGTCAGCGAGAAACGGAAGCGGCTGCCGTCGAGATCGCGGTGCTCGATGCGGGCGCGACCGGGCGATAACCAGCGCGGCAATGTGAAGGTGCGGCCCAACGCGGACCACTGATAGGACATGCTGGTGAACACCA
>JAYSVA010000226.1:0-8288 GCA_043718785.1 Hyphomicrobiaceae bacterium | reverse complement strand
TGCCGCCGTAGAGCCAGAACGCATCGGTTAGATTGGCCGACCCTTGTTCAAGTTTGCCTTTGGCGTCATCGCCATGGCACGCGGCGCATTGCTCCTTGAAAACAACACCTCCGCGTTCTGCAGCGATTGGCTCACCGGCTCGGCCCGATAACGACAGGACGTATTCCGCCAGATCATCAATCTGCGCCGGTTGCAGCAGGTTATCGATACCATAGCGCGGCATCTGTGACGTGCGGGTCTGTTTGTGGTCGGATCGAATACCGACTTGGAGCGTTTTGTAAATGTCGTCGACACTGCCGCCCCAAATCCAATCGTCGTCATTCAAATTGGGATAGCCAGCCGGTCCTTGCGCTCCGCGACCGTGGCAAGGCGCGCAGTTTGTTTGGAACGAAGCTCCACCACCTACGGTGGCAAATCGCAGCAACTCCGAATTACTGCGAATATCAACCAGCGCGGTTTTTTGCATCAGCTCACGCATTCCAACTTGTGCCCGCTCACCCTCTTTCAGATCCGCAGCAACGGTAGCGCGCTGGCTATATCCAGCGGTGCCTCTGGTGTAATCATTCAGCATTGGCCATGCCGGATACACGACCCAATAACCAATCGACCAGATAATCGACGCGTAGAATGTCAGGATCCACCAACGTGGCATCGGGTTGTCGAGTTCCTTGATGCCGTCCCATTCATGCCCGGTCGTTTCAACACCAGTGATCTCGTCTGTTTCGCGCTTTCGCGGACCAAGTGGCTGTTTCATTTTGGCCCCCGCTTGCGCGTGTCGGTTTGATCAAGATCGAGGGCGCGCCGCTGGGCATCCTCAAAGCGAGGTTTGTTTTTCGGCCAAGCGGCGTAGACCAGCACGCCGCCGAACAGCGCGATGAACAGCAGCAGCGACGACACTTGGCTGATGGTGGCAATAGTTTCGTACGTCATGGGTTCCTCACCGCAGGTTCGGGCCGGAGGCGTCAAACGTCGCAAAATCCACCATCTGACCGAGGATTTGCAGATAAGCGACGAGCGCATCGCGTTCCGTCGGCCCAAGGTTTGGGCTGGCATCGGAGCGCAGCACCTTGGCTTTCGGGTAACGGCGCTCAAGCTCACGGGCCTGCCGACTGTCGGGATCAACCTGCGCTTTCAGATCAATCTCAGCATTGGCGATCATTTCATCCGAATACGGCACGCCGACCTGCCGCAGTGTTTTTAGACGCGCTGTGATATCAGCCGTATTGACCGGCACGGTTGCCAACCACGGATAGCCCGGCATGATACTTTCCGGAACTACGGCGCGTGGGTTGTCCAGATGCTCTGCGTGCCACTGGTCAGAATATTTTCCACCGACGCGCGCCAAATCTGGGCCGGTCCGCTTTGAACCCCACTGAAACGGGTGGTCATACATACTCTCGGCCGCGAGACTATAATGACCGTAGCGCTCGACTTCATCGCGCAACGTCCGGATCATCTGACTGTGACAGCCGTAACAGCCCTCGCGAATATAGATATCGCGCCCGACATGCTCCAGCGGCGTATACGGCCGCATGCCCTTGACCTTCTCAATCGTGCTGTCGATCCAGAATAACGGCGCAATTTGCACGAGCCCGCCAATCGATACGACGATCAGAATTCCAAGCAGCAGGAACAGCGAGTTCTTTTCGATAACATCATGTTTCATGGCTATTCCCTTATTCGGCTGGCTGCAGGCGAAGTGCAGGTGCTGCAGCAACGCGCGGCTGGTCAGCTTCATCCAGCAACGCGTCGCCACGAATGGTGCGCCAAACGTTGTAGGCCATGATGAATGAGCCGATCAGGAACAGCAGTCCGCCAATCGAACGGATGAGGTAATACGGTTTCATCGCCTCGACCGTTTCAATGAACGAATACTGCAGGAAGCCGAGCTTATCGTAGGCGCGCCACATCAGGCCCTGGGTGATGCCAGCCACCCACATCGCGGTGATGTAGAGCAGAATGCCGATGGTCGAGATCCAGAAATGCCACTCAACCAGCCGCAGCGAGTAGAGCCCCCGCGTGTTCCACAGCCACGGCACAAGGCAGTAAATCGCCCCGAACGAGACCATCGCCACCCAGCCGAGCGCGCCCGAGTGCACGTGCCCAACGGTCCATTCGGTGTAATGGGACAGGGAGTTGACGGCTTTGATGCTCATCAACGAACCTTCAAACGTCGACATGCCGTAGAAGGCGACCGACACGACCAGCAGGCGGACGACCGGGTCGGTTCTGAGCTTGTCCCACGCCCCTGCCAAGGTCATGAGGCCGTTGATCATGCCACCCCACGACGGCGTCAGCAGCATGACAGAGAACGTCATACCGAGTGTCTGCGCCCAATCCGGTAGCGCGGTGTAATGCAAGTGGTGCGGACCGGCCCAGATATAAAGGAAGATTAGCGACCAAAAATGGACGATGGACAGCCGATACGAATAAACCGGCCGCTCCACCCGTTTCGGGATGAAGTAGTACATAATACCGAGAAAGCCAGCGGTGAGGAAAAACCCCACGGCATTATGACCGTACCACCATTGCGTCATCGCATCCTGGACGCCGGAATAGACGATATAGCTTTTCGATCCCAAAAAGCTGACAGGGATTGCAGCGTTGTTGACGATGTGCAGCATCGCCACGGTGACGATGAAGGCCAGAAAGAACCAATTAGCCACGTAGATGTGTGGCTCCTTGCGGCGCGCCAGCGTGCCGAGAAACAGCAGCAGATAGCCCACCCAAACCACGGTGAGCAGCAAATCTGCGTACCACTCCGGCTCGGCGTATTCTTTGCTCTGCGTGACCCCCAGCAGATAACCGGTTCCGGCGATGGCAATAAACAGCTGATAGCCCCACACCACAAACCACGGCGACCAGCGGCCGGGCATGCGGGCGTGACAAGTGCGCTGCACCACGTACAACGAGGTGGCAATCAACACATTACCGCCAAACGCGAAGATCACCGCAGAAGTATGCAGCGGCCGCAAGCGCCCGAAACTGACCCACGGCAAATCGAGATTGAGTTTGGGAAACGTCAATTGCAACGCGATGATAACGCCAATGAGAAACCCGGCAATACCCCAGATCACCGCTGCAATGGTTGCGACCTTAATGGGCCCATCAAAATACCCGATTTGAGCCGGGGCTTCGACGTTGATCCGCGCCAGCACGACGCCACCGGCCGCGATGGCTGCCAACGCCAGCAGCAAGCCGTGAAACCGCATCGCCGGATCATGCCCAGCGAACGTCAAAATGAGCCCGATCAGTGCCGTCACGGCCGCCGCCACAACCGTCATCGCATCGTTGAACGCCCGCCGTTCCACCCTAGTATCCGTCATCTGCCACCACCGCTGAGCCGTTTCGCGCCGTCTGTCCTCCAGTTTGCGCACAGATTGGCGGGCAACGAATTGACTTGGATCAATTCACGCGGGGTTGCGCGCCGTTACCTTGGCCATCACACCTCTGACACCCAGAACCGGAGCCGTATAAATGGCCGACCCCTATGAAATCCTGGGCGTCAAACGGGAGGCGACGCAGGCCGAAATCCGCAAGGCCTATCTGCGGCTGGCCAAGAAGAACCATCCTGATCTTCACCCGGGCGACAAAGCCGCCGAGGCCCGTTTCAAGGAGATATCAGCCGCGAATGACATCGTTGGCGACGAAAAGAAGCGTGCCGCCTTTGATCGTGGCGAGATCGACGCCAGCGGCGCGCAGCAACAGCCAAGGCAACCCGAGCGCGGATCATACCGGCAACATGCCGAAGCCGGGCCGGGGTTCAAATATGAGCGATCCAGCGGTAATGGTGCCGGCTCTGGCCAATTTGGCCGGGACGAAAATGACCTGTTTGCGGAATTGTTTGGTGGGCGCGGCCGGGCGCAAATGCGCGGTTCCGATGTCGGCTATACGTTCTCAGTCGACTTTGTTGAGGCGATTAACGGCACCAAAAAGCGTGTCGTCATGGCCGACGGCAAGACGCTGGATATTTCGATTCCAGCCGGGCTGCAGGACGGTCAGACGCTGCGCCTGCGCGGCCAGGGGCAACCGGGGCAGGGTGGGGCTGAGCCCGGCGACGTGCTGGTCGAGGTGCACGTCAAAGCCCATCCAGACTTCCGCCGCGATGACAACAATATCCGGGCAAGCCTACCGGTGACGATCAGCGAAGCGCTCAGCGGCGGCAAAGTGCCGGTACCGACAGTTTCCGGCGTCGTCCAACTGTCGGTTCCGAAAGGCTCGAATACCGGCACGGTGTTGCGGTTACGCGGCAAGGGGGTTCCTTCACCCAAAGGCAACGGCGACCATCTCGTCACGTTGCAAGTCGTTCTGCCAGACACACCTGACGACGAATTGGTTCAGATGGTCGCCGCGTGGGAAGCCAAGCATCCCTACGATCCACGTCAGCGGCCGGAGGCTCAATCATGATCACCGCGAGCGAACTTGTGCAAACCGTCACACTCCTCGAGGCCGATGCGCTGCAGCGCTGGATCGAAAGTGGCTGGGTGCTACCCAACGCCGACAATGACGACCAGCGCTTCGACACCGCTGATGTCGCCCGCGTGCGCCTGATCTGTGAGCTGCACTACGAGCTGCAAATTGAGGAGGATAGCCTGTCTGTTGTGCTGTCCCTGATGGATCAGCTGTACACCACACGGCGCGCGCTACAGACCCTGATGGCGGCTGTTCAGGCGCAACCCCAAGACGTCAGGAACCGCATCGCAGCACTGATCAATACGACGGCACCACAGCCCGATGGCGCACCGCCGTGAAGGCCATAATCGGCACAAACAACCACTGCATGAACGGCGACAAACCCGTGCCGATCCAGGGCAGTGTCGGCATCAAGGGCGAGTATGTCCAGGACTTGCGGGCCACCGTGTTGAGCCACTCGCTGTAGACGGTGTAACTCAGCCCGATAACCACCGCCACAACGACCACGGGCACAAACCGCTGATGCGGCCAGTCACGATGCCCCACGGCGAGCAAAGCCACGATCAGCGCCAGTGCCGCGATCAGCAGATCCCCCGCCGTGCAGTGAATAACCGCGAATGCAATCTCACGCGCAGTCCCAGTGGTCCAAATAGTGTAGAGCGGCAGCTGCACCAGCTCCCACAGCAAGTGCAGCACGGCAGAAACCGCGATGTAGACCCACAGTGTTCGCAACCAGTTCTGCGCTTGTGCACTCAATGTCATAGCTCCGCCGATCTGAGCCGCAGCGCGTTGCCGATGACGCTGACTGAGGACAGGCTCATGGCGGCGGCGGCGATGATGGGGGATAGTAGGATGCCGTAGGAGGGGTACAGGATGCCCGCTGCAATGGGGATGCTGAGGGCGTTGTAGATGAAGGCGAAGAACAGGTTCTGGCGGATATTCGACATCGTTGCCGCCGACAGGTTCCGTGCTCGCACGATACCGTTGAGGTCGCCTTTGACCAGCGTGATGCCAGCGCTTTCCATCGCCACATCGGTGCCGGTGCCCATGGCAATGCCGACGTCGGCGGCGGCCAAAGCGGGCGCATCGTTGACGCCGTCGCCGGCCATTGCGACGATACGACCTTCTGCGCGCAGCCGCTCGACGACGCGGCTTTTCTGGTCGGGCAACACATCGCCTTCGATCTCGGTGATGCCCAGTTTTGCCGCCACGGCTTGCGCTGTCGTCAGATTGTCTCCTGTCAGCATCACCACCCGCAGACCGGCCGCCTTCAGCGCCATGATGGCATCAGGCGTCGAGGCTTTGATCGGATCGGCGATGCCAATCACGCCAGCTAGCTGGCCATCAATGGCAACGTAAATGGCGGTCGCACCGTCACGGCGCAGCGCCTCGGCCTCGCCATCTAGGGTTTCCGTGCTGATGCTTGCGTCGGTCATGATGCGGCGATTACCGATGATGATTTTGCGGCTGCCGACGGCACCACTGACACCCTTGCCAACCGGCGCATCAAAATCGGTGACGGCGAGTAGCTCCAGCTTCAACGCGGCGGCCGCCAGGACAATCGCGGCGCCGAGCGGGTGCTGGCTGCTACGTTCAAGACTTGCCGCTGTTCGCAAAAGCTCGTTCTGATCGACACCAGCCGCCGGTTTGATCGCGACCACGGCGGGCCGCCCCTCGGTCAATGTGCCGGTCTTGTCAACGACTATGGTATCGACCTTTTCCAGCCGCTCCAAAGCTTCGGCGTTTTTGATCAGCACACCCATCCCGGCACCCCGTCCGACACCAACCATGATCGACATCGGCGTTGCCAGTCCGAGGGCGCAGGGGCAGGCGATGATCAGCACGGAAACTGCGGCGATCAGGGCGAATGTCAGGCGCGGCTCCGGGCCGAACCAAGCCCAGGCAGCAAAAGCAGCGAGCGCCGTGGCAATGACGACCGGCACGAACCATCCAGCGACTTGATCGGCGAGCCGTTGAATAGGCGCGCGGCTGCGCTGTGCGTTGGCGACCATCTGCACGATGCCAGCCAGCATGGTCGCCGCGCCGACCTTCTCCGCCCGCATGGTGAAGCTGCCAGTCTGGTTCATGGTGCCGCCGATCACCTTGGCATCGGCCGCCTTGGTGACCGGCATCGACTCGCCGGTGAGCATCGATTCATCAACGGAACTGCGGCCCTCAAGCACGACCCCATCAACCGGAATGCTCTCACCGGGACGCACCCGCAGCCGGTCACCGGCAAGTATCGCGTCCAAAGCTACGTCCTCATCGGCACCTTCTGGCGACACCCGCGTGGCCCGCTTCGGCGTTAGCCTGAGCAAGGCTTGAATTGCGCCGCTGGTCTGCTCGCGTGCCCGCAGTTCCAGCACCTGGCCTAGCAATACCAGTACCGTGATGACGGCCGCCGACTCGAAATACAGCGGCACCATGCCCATCGCACCCCGCAGGCTCGCCGGGAACAGCGACGGCGCGACGGTTGCGACGACGCTATAGGCCCAAGCGACGCCGGTGCCGAGGGCAATCAGCGTGAACATGTTGAGATTGCGCGTTTGCAACGAGGCCCACGCGCGCTGGAAAAATGGCCACCCGGCCCACAGCACCACCGGCGTTGCAAGTGCTAGCTGCAGCCAGCTCGATGCCCGGTGGTCGGGCAGTAGCCAGCCTGCGGTCAAATGGCTGCCCATCTCGAGGGCGACGACTGGCAGCGTCAGCACCAGCGCGATCCAGAACCGCCTGGTCATGTCGGCAAGCTCGGGATTTGGGCCGGTGGTGGCGCTCGCCACTTCAGGCTCCAGTGCCATGCCGCAAATCGGGCAGGCACCGGGGCCGTTCTGCCGGATCTCAGGATGCATCGGGCACGTATAAATTGCGCCCTCGGCGGCTGGTTTGGATGGCACGGAATTGGGCTTGAGATAGCGCCCTGGCCCCTTCGCGAACTTGGTCCGACAACTGTCAGAGCAGAACCAGTACGTGTGGCCGCCATGCTCAAGCTTATGCTTGGCAGTCAGCGGGTCCACCGCCATGCCGCACACTGGGTCGATGACGGTCGGTGCCCTGCCCACCTGGGCGTGGGTAAGTATCGGGCCATGCGTATCGTGTTTGCTTTGACCATACTTCGCGGGATCAACAACACTCGGTGTCTGCGTCATGGCTTGCTCCTAGCGACGCCGCGCATGAAAGCCGACGTCACCGCGAGTCGTAACCATCCCAGCCAACCTTGACTTGATCTGGATCATATGAGGGTTTGGCGCGGCTGCTACGCCTTGCACCAGCCGCCGCAGAAGCCGGGTCGAGGGTTAAGTCGGCGGCTGACACACAATCTCACAAATCCTTACAGAGCTGCCATACCCCTAGAACCGGAAACTGGTGAAGTCGTCCTTCGAATAGCGCAACTGCGTGTCACGAAGGAGCATGACCATGATGGCCGTCACCCCCGCTTCCAACCTCGAAGCCGTCAGGCCCTCCTCCAATCAGGTGGCGGCGCATCCTGGAACGTCATGCGTACCGGTCAAAACCACCGATTGCAGCTTGGCGGATCGGCTGGGGACCGGAACCTTGCGCACTGTTGATGCCCGCGACCACCTGTTCCGGGAAGGCGACCGTGCCTCGCATATCTACAAGGTCGAAATCGGACATGTCTGCATCTACCGCATGGTCCACGATGGCCGTCGCCAGGTCATCGATTTCGCTTACCCCGGCGACTTTATTGGACTGGGCGCCCTTGGCACCCACGCGGCCAACGCGCAGGCAACGGCGAAAACCTGCATTCGCTGCGTGTCCGTTGCGGCGCTGCACAACGTGGTCCACCGCGATCAACGTCTCGGCATCGAGCTGTATGAGGCGATGGCGAGGGAGCTGCTGCAAGCCCGCGAACTGCT
>JAYSVA010000225.1:0-22833 GCA_043718785.1 Hyphomicrobiaceae bacterium | reverse complement strand
CCGCATCCGGGGCCGGTGGCTTATGGACGAAAAAGTTCAGGTTCACCGGCTTCGAGGTCCGCTGCCGGACAATCCCGAGATCACGGCGGATCTGCTCCGGCGTTGCCAGCGCACACGCCAGCGAACCGAGACCACCAGCCTCCGCTACCGCGATGGCAAGCTCAGCCGTGCCGGGGCCCGCCATCGGTGCGAGCAGGATGGGGTGTTCAATGCCCAACAAATCGAGAATGCGACGGTTCGACCACATGTGCGGCTCCCAACATACGAGGGCATCATGCCCTCGCGCTCCCTGACATAAATTTGGCTCGGCTTCACCATGACGGACTAGCCTCTTGACCCATTTAATAGTCAGTCGCAAAACAGCCAAGACCAATCCGAGGGACCAGATTATGCCGCTACCGCCACGCGCTGAAATGACTGTGCTTTTTGCCCACCCTGCCTACCAGCTTGGGAGCGAGTTCGCCCGCCGCAGCACCGGCATCCGCGCCCTCGAAGCCCGCTCGCTCACGGAAATTGCCCCGCTGGCTGCACAAGCCGACATCATGTGCATGTCCGGCCTCTGGCGCGACGAGCACATCGCCAACGCCCCTAAACTGCAGTTCGTCCAGTCCATCAGCGCCGGCATCAACAACTTCGGCCAGGACGCATTTCGCGCCCGTGGCATCCGGCTCGCCAGCGCTCAGGGTGTCAACGCCATCGCCGTCGCCGAACACGCGATGGCGCTGATGCTCGCCCTCAATCGGCTGTTGCCTGAAGGCCGCGACCATCAGGCGAAAACCCACTGGCGCGGCATGATTGCCAACCCCGTTATGCGCGAACGCGAGCTCAACGGCCAAACTCTGCTGATCGTCGGCCTCGGCGGCATCGGCCAACGGCTCGCCGCCCTCGCCAAAGCCTTCGGCATGCGCGTTATCGGCACCCGCTCGGACCCATCCAAAGGCGCTGGCGCTGCCGATGCGGTCTACGCCGATGCCGACCTGCGGAAGGTACTGCCACAAGCCGACATCGTCGCCCTCACCTGCCCGCTAACCCCGGCCACCACAGGCCTGATCAACGCCGCCGCCCTCGCCGCGATGAAACCAGGCGTCACTCTAATCAACGTCGCCCGTGGCGGCGTGGTCAACGAACCAGCCGTTATCGCCGCATTGAAATCCGGCCACATCGGCCGCGCCGGGTTGGACGTGACTGTCGAGGAACCATTGCCCGCGTCATCCCCGCTCTGGGCCATGCCCCAGGTGATCATCACCCCCCACAGCGCCGGCGAAACCCAAGCCTACGAGGCCCGCGTCGTCGATTTGCTGCTGGAAAATCTGGGCCGATTGGAACGGGGCGAGACGACGTTGCGGAACCAGGTGGTGTAGACTAGTCGTCGGTGCAGAACACACCCACAGGTGTCGTCCTGGGCCTTGTGCCCGGGACCCAGCGCGCCGCTAGTTGCGGACTTGAGCTCGGCCTCGGCACTAACACCGCTGCACCCTGGGTCCTCGGGACAAGCCCGAGGATGACACCTGAGGGGTGGCAACATCATTTTTTATCGCACGGCAGCACATCGAGGAAGGTGATTTCCTTGAGGTTGCCGCGCACGGCGAACTCGCCGTAGTCGATGAACAGGCGGCGGCTGACGCCGTTTTCGAAGAACAAGAACGCCATTTCGTAGGCGGGCGTGGCGTCGGTTTTGTCTTTGCCCTTTTCGAAATAGCTCAGCGACACCGGCCACGCCGGCATTTTGTCGAGCTTCTCGGTGTTGGCAATCTTGGGCAGCTTAGCGAGTTGCGCTGGCGCCGCCTTGTTACCGATCACAGCCGTGGTGACATAAACCTTTTCGCCCTTTTCCGAGCCGTCATACAGGTCTGACGTGTAGAGCGTTTTGCCTGCTTTGGCCGCTTCCAGCACTTTGATGGAATGCTGGATCGGGAACAGCGTCGCCGCATCCAACGTCAGCGAGCGCTTGACTGGCCGCGCCACCTCAACTTTGACCTTGCCGCCTTCGCCCGTGCGCGCGGCATCGCCGCCGGTCTGCTCGGACTGCTTTTCGTCGGCATACTGGCTTGAGGAGAATTTCAACGTTTTGAATGCCCCGTCCTCGAAGCTCGATGAGCGCAGGTCATTCAACTTCTGCGACCCTTCCTGGCCGGTGGTACGTGTCACGAACCGCATATTCTGGGTATAGCCATCGCAGGCATTACCCGTGAGTTCATAGACCATCCGGCCCGTCAGTTCGGTGACGCTGCCCGCCGCCCGCGCCTGATCCAGCACGATGTCATACACAGCGCGATGCGGGGCCAAAACCACGCTATCCGGCGCGGCACTGGCCGCTGTACTCAACAGTGAGAGGATAAAGGCTGCAGACCCAGTGCTGAAGCGCGTCATAGCTGATCCCTAACCGTTGCCATCGACTGTCGTCCGTGCAGACATCGCATGCTGAAAACGCCGAAACATGGCAGCTCCGCAGCAGCAGAGCACCGAATCTTTGCTACATTAGGCCTACGCCCGCTAATTTCAATGGATCACGCATGCTCGACCGCACAGCCTTTTTCCACCCCTTTGCCCACCGGGGCCTGCACGACGCCGGATTGCACGGTTCTGGGCGCGCCCGCATCGAAAACACCGCCCCGGCCTTTGCGGCGGCTATTACTGGCGGCTACGGCATCGAGTGCGATCTTCAGCCGTTGGCCGACGGTACGCCCGTGGTGTTCCATGATGAAACCATCGACCGGCTGATCGAGGGCACAGGCCGGATCGACCAGTTCAGCCGGGGGCAATGCAAAAAACTGCGCTACAAGGCCGAATTGGGCGGGGCCAAGACTGGCATCATCACGTTCGCCGACTTTCTCCATATGGTCGGCGGGCAAGTGCCGCTACTGGTCGAAATTAAAACTGAATGGCGGCCCATGCCGGTGGCATTTCTCCGCCAAATCGCAGAGTTGTGCCGTGCCTATCAGGGGCCGCTGGCGCTAATGTCGTTCGATCCGGCTGTCATGGTGGCGATGCGCGATCTGGCGCCGGGCATCCCGCGCGGCATTGTTGCGGGTGAGTATAAGGGCAAAGGCTGGTGGCTTGATCAGCTCGGGCCCGAGCGCGCCTATGCACTCACCCACCTGCTGGAGTGCGGCCCGGTCGCGCCGCAGTTCATCAGCTATCACGTCAAAGCGCTGCCGAGCCCGGTCACCCGGTTCCTGCGAGAGGGGCTGAACATGCCGCTATTCTGCTGGACCGTGCGCACCCCCGAAGAGCGCGCCACCGCCGCCCAATACGCCGACGCCCCCACCTTCGAAGGCTATGAGCCGTGACGAAAGGAGCATTTTCATGTCACCGAACCTGACAGTTGACGAACATTTCGCAGTTATCGTGCAGCAGCTCAGCGACATTAAAACGGGGCTCTGCAGTGGGTTCGACAGCTTAGAGGCAAGATTTGACAAGCTCGACAGCAGGTTCGAGGCACTCGACGCGAACTGGAGTGACGCTCGATTTGACAAGATGGAAGCGCGGCAAGATCGCATGGAGCAGAAAATCGATGCTCTGCCGCGCGTGTTGGCGGAAATGCTGGCAAAGCGCTGAACTCAAACCTCATCATCCCGGCCGCGCCAGGATTTGTTCATCTTGAACACCAGCTGCGCGCCGCCAATGACAATGCCGAGCCGCACCAGATGATGCAGCGCCGTGTAGGCGACATCGAGATACAGGATGTAGGCAACTAAGTTGAGCTCCGTCTGCCCGCCCGGCGCATAGGCCAGCAGCACAGCGGTTGAATCGAACCCGGTACCCCAGGACACCGCCAGAGCCACCACCAACGACACCGCAATCAGGATCACCGAGAAGGCGGCACCCCAGGTCATGGTGGTGCGGAATTCGTGGAACGTTAGGCCGCGAAACTGCGAACCGAGCAGGATGCCGATCGTCACCTGGGCGAAAATTAGCACCTCAATTGGCACCTTCGCCGCTGTCCAGCCGAGCGCGTGCGCGGCACCACTCAGCAGCATCGGCCCGATCAGCGGCGCACCAGCCAGCCCGATGGCCTTGGCAAGCTTGAACCCGGCCCAACCGAGCGCCACCAGCATGATGCCGTCGACTAGCAGAAACTGTGATAGCCGCACGCCCGGCGGGGCCATGCCGCTGATCTGTTTACCGCCGCCCCACTGCAGCCAGAACGGCAGAATGGCGATTATCAGCACAATCCGCGTTGCCTGCACCAGGGTGACCGAACGCGTGTTGGCCCCAGCATCACCGGCCATCGTCACCATATCCGTCAGGCCGCCGGGCACCGCGCAGAAGAACGCAGTGGGGCGGTCAAACTTGGCCACGCGCTCGAAGAACAGCATGCCCGCGCCCATGATCACGATCATGAACGGGATCAGCAGCCCCAAGCTCCATAACATACCGTTGAACTGGCCGATCAGCTCCGGCGTGAAGGCCGCCCCGATGGTCACGCCGAGCACCGCGCGCGTCGGGACGCTGAGCATCTTTGGCTTCTCGAACGGCACGCGCAGCACCGAGGCGACGATGCAAATCAGCAGCGCCCCCAGGAACCAGGGCAGTGGCAACCCAGCATACAGGAAGCTCAGCGAGCCAATTAGTGCAACCGCATAGCCGAGCAGGATCTTCGCGGCGAGCATTGGGGTAAGTTTGATCCGGGCAAGGCCGTTGGAAAACTGCGCCGCCACGCTCAGAAACTGCGCTCTCGCGCGATGCAACAGCGATGTCGCAACAGCGGCTTGCCTATGTTTGGCGTCGCTTCCCTGCATTGGCTCTGTGTTCGCTTGTCCCGTTGCGACTCGAATCGCTTGACCTTACGAACATGACTATGACATCGCGCCTGGGGGCCGTCACCCGCGCCACCACGCATAGCAGCCCCAGGTTAAGGTCCGATCATGCCGTCATTTGCTCATGTTTAAGTTCCGCACTCTTGTCTGGCTGGCGCTGATCGTCGGCGGGGGCGGCTTTCTCCTGCGTCAGGGGCTGATACCGCCGAAGCTGAGCCCGGTTCCGGCGTTGGACCTGGATTACAAGGGCGGCTGGCTGGTGGACTTGCAGCTGGCGGAGATCCGGCGGGATGCCAGCCTGTGCGCGCGGGTGATCCGGAACGCCAACATCGACGCCAAGCCGATTGCTGATTTGCCGATCAACGAGGGCTGCGGCTTGCGGAACGGCGTCCGCGTCAGTGGTATCGGCGGCGCCCGCATGCCCGTCGACAAGATGAGCTGCGAGGCGGCGGCGGCGGCGGCGCTATGGCTGGCGCACGAGGTGCAACCGATGGCGGAACTGCTGTTGGGGCAACGTATTGCATCGGTCCAGCATATGGGTAGTTATTCGTGCCGGAATATCGCGAGCAATAAACTCTGGAAGAACATCCGCAGCGAACATGCCACGGCCAACGCACTCGATATCGGCGGCTTCACGTTGGCTGATGGGCGGAAACTCACCCTGTTGAAGCACTGGAAGGACGAAGGGCCAGACGGCCAATTCCTGCGCGCTATTCACGCCCGCGCCTGCCGCTATTTCCGTGTCGTGCTCGGCCCCAACTATAACGACCTCCACAAAGACCATTTTCATCTGGACCGCGGCATTCTGTCGACCTGCCGATGACGCCAATGGCGTTCGCACCCAAAACAAGCCGCATGGCATTATGTCGCGTGGGTGCTCAACCAGCATTCATACAATTTGCAATGATATTTGAGTTGCAGTACAAACATACTGATACTGCTGCGTTAAATGCCTATGACACTTATCATAGCATCAATACCAACACGATATTGGCGAGCCCCGTTTCATCCACAATTTGATTTATATAACAGTTAAAACGCTACCCGTATCGACAATGCGGTCCTTCAGAAATAGTCCCCGCCGACGTTTCTGAAAGGACGACCCATGAAATCATCTCATGTCATGCTGATCGGTCTGTGCGTTGCCAGCGCGCTTGTCAGCTCAGTGGCGCTGGTCGGGTCTGTCGCCCGTGCCGACGATAAGTTCAAACTGCCGCCGGAAATCACCCCAGCCATCCGCGCCGCCTGCGAGCAGAACGTCCGATCGCTCTGCGTCACGCCGACATCCACCCAGTCGAGCGTTGTTAGCTGCGTCCGCCGCAATTTCATCAATCTCAACAAGAACTGCCGCCACGAGCTGGTATCAGCCGGGCTGATGTAAGCTGCGTTGGCGGGGTGGCATCGTCTCCGATGCCGCCCCGCCGGGCCTGTCTTGGTCGGCGCAATTAGCCCTTCAGCTCCGTCGCCACCATCGACGGGCGCGTCGCGAAGGTTTTGTACCAGCTCGCGGCTGCCGGGTTGGCCGCACGCCAATCCAGTGTGGCAAAGCGCAAATCCAGATAGCTGAGCGCGGCAGCAAAGCTGATGGTGCCGATATCAACGCGTCCAGCCAGCGTCGGCGCGGCTTGGTTGATGGCTGCCAGAGTGGTTTTGATCTTGTCCATCTGACCGCCAACCCAAGCGGCGTTCTGCTGCTCTGGCGGACGCACCACACCTTCGTAACGGGCGAGCAAGGCCGCGCCGAGCAGCCCGTCGGCCATCGACTGGTCGTTGATGGCGGTCCAGCGACGGCTGTCGCGAGGGAACAGCCCGCCGTTGCCGAGATCATCCAGGTACTCGCAGATGACGCGGCTATCGGCCAACCCCTGGCCATCGTCAGTGATCAACGTTGGCAGTTGGCCGAGCGGGTTGTGGGCGATCACGGTTTGGCTGCGATTGATCGGGTGCACCGCAGCAACAACGTTCTCAATGCGACCGGCCAGGCCAACTTCGTGGGCGACAATCAGAACTTTGCGCACGTAAGGTGACGCTGGCGAGTAGTATAGCTTCATTGGGGCCTCCCGTAGTTGTACGACCTGCTGATCATGGCGCAGGCCATGCCCGGATTAAAGGCATAACGGATCGAAGGGTAGAAGAAACGCCGCCCGATACACGCTCCTCGCCAAAAGGGGCGATTGAACTATGTTCATAACTTTAAGTGAATTTTACTGGCGGCCGCAATTTAGCACGCACTATCCCGTCGATCTAGGGATCACCTGTATGTCGGACAGATATGTTGGGCAGAACATTGGGGCATAATCGAGTCGCTAGACCGTCAAAGACGGCGGGCCAGGATGGTCACTCGGCCGCGGGCTGGGTGTTCGGTAGCGGGGTAAATGTTTCCGAACGTGCCCAGCCCTTGGCCTCAGTGACCCGATAACCACCGGAGAGGGCGCCGGTGGTCACTAGGTGGCGACACGGCACCTAGAAGCAATAAGCCTCCTGACACCGGCATCGCGACGTAATCCACTTTTGCAAACGATGCGGCTCGTCGACTAAGCGGATCACCTCAGAGCCTTGAGTGTCATAAAACCCACACATCAGAGCGTAGAACACCCATTCTGCGCAGCACAGACCACTCTCAGCAATTCAACTCCACATCTATTTGATGTGTTCTCACAAATCACCTTGACAGACTATTTTCACATTTTCAAGGACAGTTTATCGGGTCACGCTCTGTTTCGACGCCTGTGGACAGATATGACCACGCGATCTCGGCTGCATCGTGGCCCGGCTGTGTTCTAACCAGGATTTTTTACGCGGCGTCAGCAACAACTCGGTTACGTCCCTCTCGTTTGGCGACATACAACGCGTTATCTGCCCGCTTAAATATGGTCTCCGGCGTATCATCGCGGTGCTCCAGCATGGCTAGCCCGACACTCGTTGTGACAGCCAATCGTTGCTGCGAATTGATCTGGAACGGCTCGGCCGCCACGCACTCACGCAGCCGTTCAGCCACATGGCAACCCAGCTCTAGCGCGGTGTCCGGCATGATCACGACAAATTCCTCGCCACCCAAACGGCAGGTCAGGTCGATACTGCGGGTGTTCCGCTTTAAACGAGCGGCAAATTCACGTAGGACCGCATCGCCGCCGTCATGCCCGTAGTTGTCGTTGACCTTCTTAAAAAAGTCGATGTCGAGCACCAGCACCGACAATGGCTTGCCCGACGAAAAGCTCTCATCCACCAGCGTTTTCAGGTGAGTTTCCATGTACCGGCGGTTGTGCAGACCGGTCAGGGCGTCGGTGATCGATGATTCAACGCTTTGCTCGAGTTTGGCGCGCAGAAAATCGCCGTGGCGCTTGCGGCGGATCTGCGTGCGCACCCGTGCCAGCATCTCGTGCCGGTCAATCGGTCTGACGAGGTAGTCGTTGACGCCCATATCGAGCCCACGCAACAATCTGGCTTCATCACCGGGTTCAACGATGATGATGACCGGCAAATGGCGCGTGCGTTCAAGCGAGCGGACCTGGCTGCAGAGGCGTAGACCGTCAGCCTTGGCGAGACTCAGGCTGACCATCAACACGTCGAAGTTGTGCTCTGTTACCTTCAGCAAGGCGTTGTTGATGTCAGCCTCGACGAACACGTCATGCGTTTTGGCGACCGCTTCCATAATCCGCGCGGCCGAACGGCGGTGATCATCAACCAGCAGCACCCGTCCACTATCGCCGCGCAGTGATTTCACCAGCTCCGCAGACTGCGCGATGCCCATTTGCTGGCTTGACGATGCCCGCATCGTCATTTCGTCGTTCAGCACCTTCAGGCGCGCAAGGTTTTTCACCCGGGTAATCAGCGCGATATCGTCAACCGGCTTGGTCAGAAAGTCGTCGGCGCCAGCTTCCAGGCCGTGCACCCGGTCCGACGGCTGGTCGAGCGCCGTGACCATGATGACCGGCAAGTGGTGTGTCAGCGGGTTGGCTTTCAACCGGCGGCACACCTCGAAACCATCCATCCCCGGCATCATGACGTCGAGGAGTACAACATCGACGCGTTCACGAGCGCAGACGTCGAGTGCCTCCTGACCGCTGGTCGCGGTCAGGACTTCGAAGTATTCGGCCGCTAAGCGGGCCTCCAGCAATTTGACGTTGGTGATGATATCATCAACCACTAGGACGCGCGCAGTCATGGTTCCCACAATCCCGAAACGGTTTGACGTCTCAGGCCTCTCCAATGAAACGACGGATAGTACCCATAAAGCCGACCACAGAGATCGGCTTGGAGATGTAGGCTTCGCAACCACCACTGCGGATGCGCTCCTCATCACCCTTCATGGCGAAAGCGGTGACAGCAACAACCGGGATATCCCGGAGATCGGGATCGTCCTTTAGCCAGCGCGTGACCTCAAGACCCGACACCTCGGGAAGCTGGATATCCATCAAAATTAGAGCAGGGCGGTGCTGCCGGGCCAGCGCCAGCGCCTCGCGGCCGTTGCGTGTCTGTAAAGTTGTATAGCCGTGCGCATCCAGCAGGTCGTGAAAGAGCTTCATATTCAGCTCATTATCCTCCACGATCAAAATAACCTTGGAAGACACAGTCCCGGCGGTGTCGCGCCTCTCGGCCTCAGTGCTGGATTCGTGATAGGTCATTGACGGCAACCTGTTGATTTCCCCGCGTCTGTTGTCTCTGATTCTTCGGGGTCGTTGTAGCCCACTGTAACAATGAGCCCGTAACAAACGGTTTAAGCGGCGCGAATTGTTGTGTGGGTTTTCGTTTGCAGCGAAAAATGCACCACTTGAGGATCGTTGTTCATGGAAAAGCGACCGATATTCCAGAAAACTCCGGGTGCCGCGAAGGCCGCTGGATATGGCCAACAGGTGCGCGTCGACCAGGACGAGGCTGAAACGATTGCGCTTCGGGCGCTTGGCTTTATGGCCGAAGATGAAGACCGGATCGGTGCGTTCATGGCGGAAACCGGGATTTCTCCCGATGATCTCAGGGATTCGGCCACCTCCGCTGTGATTTTGACGGCGGTGCTGGATTATCTCACGCGTGATGAGTCGCTATTGCTGATGTTCTCCGCCAACGCCGACATTCAGCCAGAGCGGATTACACCGGCATTGATGATGCTGAACGGGGAGGCGGGAGGATCCGCAAATGGGGACACGTCCCCGAACCGCCCATCGAAGATCATGAGGCGCCGGTGAGTTCAACCCAATCCGAACTGCCAAACTTCGTGCGGATCGGCATCGACCTGGGCGGTACCAAGATTGCTGGCGTGGCCCTAGGCCCGTCGGGCCAGACCCTTGGCGCAACCCGCATCAGTTCGCCGCAAGGCCGTTACGACGCCAGCCTCAATGCAATCGCCGATGTCGTTAGTGAACTTCACCGGCAGGCGGGTTCACAGCAGGCGAGCATTGGTATCGGCATGCCGGGCTCGCTATCGCCGAAGACTAAACTGATACAAGGTGCCAACTCGACATGGCTGAACGGTCGCCCGTTTGACCAGGATCTGGCCACCCGGTTGGGCCGCCCCGTACGGATTGCCAACGATGCCAATTGTTTCGCGCTTTCGGAGGCGACGGACGGGGCAGCAGCAGGGGCCGCTACCGTGTTCGGCGTGATCATTGGCACCGGCTGTGGCGGCGGCGTGGTCGTCAACGGTCGGGTGCTGGACGGCGCGCGTGGCATCGCTGGCGAATGGGGGCATAATCCGCTGCCATGGGCCGATGCGGCAGGCATCGCAGGCGAGCATCCCGGCCCGACCTGCTGGTGTGGCCGCCCGGGGTGCCTGGAAAACTGGGTCTCCGGCAGCGGCATGGAGTCCGACCACTTGCGGGTCACGGGAGCCTTTCTGACGGGTGAGCAGATTGCAGCCGCGGCGGCGTCTGGCGAGGCGGCAGCCCAGGCCACACTGGAACGGCACGCCTCGCGCCTCGCCCGGGGCCTCGCCCACATGGTCAACCTGTTTGATCCCGATGTAATTGTGCTCGGCGGCGGGCTATCGCAGTTACCGCATCTCTACCAAGTCTTGCCCGGCCTGATGGCCCGTTGGGTGTTCTCCGACACACCGGACGTTACCATCCGCCCGCCGAAATGGGGCGATGCCAGCGGCGTTCGCGGGGCCGCCTGGCTCTGGGGCTAATCGGTCGTTGCGAACGCTACGCGTGAAGTTGTACCGTACGTTGCGCTAATGGTCCGATCTCACTATTCAGCCTAGTAACGCGGGGTTTGATTCGTTCGCTGTGGTACCGCGTCGCTGCCCGTCACTGACCTCCGACCTGCGCACACACAAGCCAGAGCGAACCGACGCATGACCGCACCCGCGACCTCGCCCAGCCCGAATTATACGGCCTGGACTGCGATCAACTTGCTCGCCCTGTTGTTTGGGACCATCATGTTGTCGCGGTCAATCATGACAGTGAATATGGGAATTTCCGATCAGCTCTCGCAGCCGATGGGCAAGGATTTTTTCTGTTTTTGGTCCGCCGGACGTGCCGTTCTGGATGGGCGTGTGTTGGACATCTTCAACCCCAAGACGTTGGCTGTTTTGCAGCAGGGCTACCTGGGAGCACCTGAGGGCTTTTCGATACCTTGGTTCTACCCGCCACTGCTGCTGCTGTATTTGTCGTGCGCGTTTGCTTTGCTGCCCTACAAGCTCGCATACTTCGTCTATCTGGCCATTTCAGCCGCCGCCTTCATACTGCTGGCCAGGCGCTTTTTCCCGACGGTAAAGCCCCTCTACGTCGTCGCCTTCCCGGCGTTCTGGTTCAATCTCGTGTCGGGCCAGAATGGCCTGTTGACCGCGGTTCTGCTGATCGGCGGCTTGGTTTGCCTGCACAGCCGCCCCCTGTTAGCTGGCGCACTTTTGGCCGGGCTAAGCTACAAGCCGCAACTCTGCTTGGCCTTGCCGATCTTTTTGCTCGTCGAGAGGCGGTTCCACACTATTGCTGCCGGTACGGTCACATTCGTAGGCCTGATCCTGCTGTCGACAGCACTATTCGGCACTGCTGTGTGGTCGGTATTTCTTGAGGCCATTCAGGAGGCCCGAAACTTCAACCACCTGAGCGGTCAAGTCAGGTATGAGAGTTTTGCGCAACTCTATGGGACCCTCCGAGTTCTTGGCGTCGATCATGCCTTGGCGACCAAGTTAAACTATGGTTTCGCCGCCATCGCCGCTGTTGCTGCCATCCGCTTTTGGCTTATCTCCCGGGATCAATGGGAGAAATACGCGGTTGTAATCCTGTTGAGCCTGCTGCTGGCACCTCACCTGATCTTTTACGACTTTGTTGCCACCGGAGCCATTATTGTATGGCTGTGGCCTCGCGTTAGCCTGCGACCGGCCTTGGGGCTGATTTGGGCGGCGCCGTTTGCCTGGCCTTTTATCGCGTCCTACGGCATACCCATGCTGCCAGTCGCCGCCACGTGGATCCTGGTTCAGCTGAACTATGCTGCCAATCTGGATCGGTCGGACAGTCTTTGCCCCGCTCCGGCTCCCGGTTAGCGCCGCGCCGTTATCAAAGAATCCGTCCATGCGCCGACTTCATGCTGATGCCTTACTCCTGCTTGCGGCGGCGATTTGGGGGCTGGCGTTCGTGTTCCAGAAATCGGCGATGGATCACGTCAGCGAATGCCTGTTCATCGCCGCCCGTGGCTTCGTCGCCGCTGCAGCACTTTGGCCGTTGGCCTGGCTCGAAGCCCGGCGACAACCAGCGGCCACCAACATCAGCGCCGTGTTGCCCATAGCCATTGCCGGAGGCGTTGCGTTCTTTCTCGGCGCGATCTTCCAACAGGTCGGCTTGCGCACCACCAGTGTTGGCAATACCGGCTTTCTCACCGGTTTGTATGTCATCGTCACACCGTTTCTGATGTGGGGGCTGACACGACACGCGCCCAACCGTCTCGTCTGGCTCGCTGTCGTCCTCTCGTTCGCGGGGACATGGCTGCTCGGCGGCGGCACCATAACGGGATTCAACTTCGGCGACCTGCTCGTGGCGATCTGCGCTGTCTTCTGGGCCGGGCACATGGTCATTGTCGGCCGCTCCTCGGGCTTTGACCGGCCGATAGCCTTTACGGCCATCCAGTTCGCCGTTGTCGGCACCCTCGGGTTGATCGGCGCGATCCTCACCGAACCACTGACCATCGCGGGTATGATCAAAGGCTTGAGCGGAGCTGCCGGTGCCATCGCCTATGTCGGCCTACTGTCGAGTGCGCTGACCTTCACGTTGCTGGCGGTCGCGATGAAGCACACGCCAACCTCAGAAGCCGCCATCATCGTCAGTCTGGAGGCGGTGTTCGCCGCGTTGGCTGGCGCATGGCTGCTCGGCGAACGGCTATCTTGGATCGCCTGCATAGGTGCCGCTATGATCCTGATCGCGACGCTGATCGTGCAGATCGGGGTCGCACCTACCCCCGCACCTGCCGCCCCCAAGGATCGCCCGTGACCAAGCCGCCCACTACCAAGCAGCATGCCAAGCCGCTGGAAGGCCTTCTCGTGGTCGCGCTCGAACAGGCCGTCGCCGGGCCGATGTGCAGTCGCCGCCTCGCTGATGCCGGTGCGCGCGTTATCAAGCTGGAGCGCCCCGAGGGTGACTTCGCCCGTGGCTATGACAGCGTGGTGGATGGCCAAAGTTCGTATTTCATCTGGCTCAACCGGGGCAAGGAGTCGCTCTGCGTTGACCTGACCAAGGCAGACGACAAAGCCCTGTTAGACCGCCTCCTGAGCCAAGCTGACATCTTCATCCAAAACCTCAAACCCGGCGCCACCGGCCGCATGGGCTATGGCCAGGAGGTGCTGACCAAGCGCTTTCCCCGGCTGATCCAGTGCTCGATTTCCGGCTATGGCGAAGTCGGCCCCTACGCCAACCGCAAAGCCTACGACTTGCTGATCCAGGCAGAATCCGGCCTCGCCAGCGTCACCGGCGGTCCTGAGGAGCCGGCCCGCGTTGGTGTTTCGGTCGTCGACATCTGCACCGGCATGAATTCCTATGAAGCCATCCTGGAAGCGTTAATCCAGCGCGCACGCACAGGATTGGGGGCTGATATCCGCGTCTCGATGTTCGACAGTATGGCGGAATGGATGGCGGTGCCGCTGATGCACGGTATGGTCGGCAAGGCGCCAAAACGCGTTGGGCTCTCGCATCCGTCGGTGGCGCCGTATGGGGTGTTCCAGTCACGCGATGGCGTGCCGATCCTGATCAGCATCCAGAACGACAGGGAATGGCTGGTGTTCGCCGCCAAAGTGCTGGGTGACGCCAGTCTCGGTACCCACCCGACGTTCGCCACCAACGTCGCCCGCGTGATCAACCGGGGCGAGGTTGATAGCCGCGTCGCCGCCGTCTTCGCCAAGCATGATATCGCACCGTTGATGCGCCTGCTGGATGACGCCGACGTCGCGTTTGGCCGCGTCAACGATGTCGCCGCCGTGCTGCAACACCCGCACTACCGCACGGTCACGGTTCAAGCTGGAGCCAGCAGCGCCACTATGCCCGCGCCGCCCGCCCGGCGCACCGGTGAGACTGCCGCGTTCGCCGCTGTTCCGGCCCTCGGTGAACACTCCGAGCAAATCCGCCGCGAGTTCAGTGCCTGAGTCAGGCGGGTTTCAAGAAGAACACGGCAGCTGCCTCTGGCCTTCCTGAGCAATCAGCGCTGCTTCGACGCGGTTGCTGACCTGAAGTTTCTGCAGGATGCTGGTGACGTGGTGCTTGACTGTCTTCTCGGTCAGGCCGAGTTCAATCGCGATCTTCTTATTGATCATGCCCTGGGCAATTTTTTCCAGAACGTCATTCTCGCGCGGAGTCAGATACTCAAGACCGGCGGGCCTCGATGCCCCAACAGATGCTGGCTCTGCGGCCATCAGCAGCGACTTGGCGAGACTAGGCGTGATGTAAAGTTCCCCCTGCTGGATGGTGCGCAGCGTCCGCGCCAGATCAGGTCCGCTCATTCCCTTCAGTACATACCCGCGCGCGCCGATCCGCAGCGCTTGGCCAACCGTCTCGCCATCCTCCTTCGCGGTAATCACGACACAGGCAATATCCGGCCAGTGCTGAATGATATGGCTGAGAGCGCTCAATCCGCCGCCGGGCATGTTGATGTCGATCAGCATGACGTCGGGTGACTTGGCCTCCGCCAGCGCAATCGCATCACTTGCCGATGCTCCATCGCCAATGACCTGAAAGTCAGGCTCTTCGCCAAGCGCAAATGTGATTCCATCCCGCATCATCGGATGGTCATCAACCACGACAACACGAATTTTTTCGACCTGGTCCTGGCACTCACTAGGGGCCGATACTTCGGCAATGGGCTTAACCAATGGAGCGGGCAACATCGTGACCTCCGATTGTCTCGGTTTTGAATACTGGTAAATGTGCAATCAACCGCGTTCCGGCACTCTGCGAGCGAACAACCTGCAAGGTACCGCCGATACTTTCTATACGGTCAGTCAGTGCGCGCAGGCCAAAACCTCGTGTGTTATCAGTGAAAAGCGTTTCAGGCGACTTCTCGCCACCCCCGCCATCCGTGACGGTTATGACGACGTCTCCGTTGCGGAAACTAGCAGCCACGGTTTGGCCCACTCCGCCCGCATGTCGGAACGCATTGGTCAGTCCTTCCTGGACAAATCGGTAGGCGCACAACTTAACCGATTGTGGAACATCTGGTAACTGCGCCAGCGTCGTGGTTACCCGGGACCCCGTCACTGCCCGATGCCGGTCGATGGCCAGCCGCAAGGCGTCGTCCAGTGGCATCGCCTCAATCTCAGGCACTGCCAACCCACGCGCGAGATTGCGGATGTCGCGAAGAGCGTCCGTCAAAACATTACGAACGAACACGGCATCAACCGGCTTGCGCAATTTGTCCGTGCTATCTGCATGGCTATCGACTCGCAACAGAACGGCACTGATCAACTGCGCTGGGCCGTCATGCAGATCGGCGCCAAGGCGGCGCAGATAGCCTTCATTACTCTCACTGGCGCGGGACGATGCTTGCTGCACCCGCTCGCGCAGTTGCTGATTTTCAGCCAACAGTTCTGTGAGTTCGCCAACGCGCTGTTCCAGTGCGGTGTGCTGGCGTTCAATCGTCCGACTGCCGCGGTGGACGATTGTGAATAATGCCGACAGCATCGACAACGTCACACCGCCAACCACAAGCCACGATAATAGGCGGGCTTTGTTCAGTTCAGACTTTAACTCGGGCGCCTTTTCGTAGAATTCCCCGACGGCGATGATGCGGTCTGAGCTGCGGGCCCGCAGGGGCACATAAATTTCGAGAATCGGTATCCCCAACTGCCGCTCGAATACATTTTCCGCTTCGTTGAGATGGTCGAACTCAACCTTGGGCACGCCAAGGAAGGCGCTACTCAGCCCGGCAGAGAGGGGGAACTGCTGCCCTACCATCTCCGGTCGACTGCCTGCGAGGATAACACCGTCCTGCCGCCAGATCTTAAAAGCCAATACCCGCTGCCCCAGCGTGGTGTCGCGCAGCAAGCTTCCCAACAGACGGACGTTCGCGGGGGACAGTGCGGGGCCAACCGCTAAATCCTGCACGAGCGGCTCGATGAAGTTCTCCATGTACAGCATCGCCGCAACACCGGCTCGCTGTGTGGTGCTTTCCTCAATCCGGCTCCCAACCCACAGCCCCGTCACCGTCATTGCCGGGATCAGCACGATGGATGCCGACGTGGCAAACTGCCGAGACAGGCTCCACGATTTCCAAAGGTCAACGATAAAAGCCCAAACTCCGCTCAACGCATCAACAGCCAACCGCCAGCCGACGTTGATTTGACCCAGCGACCGCTGGATGCGCGATGGCTGAGTCAGACCCACTACCGTAGTTGGCACAGAGTTAGCAAAAGGCGTCCACATCCGAGTTTCATTCCGAAAGCCCCGGCGACCCGGGCCCATAAGCGGCGTTGCGTTCGGAAACATTGGGCAACAAACCTGTTGCGCCGACGCGAACCGATCTCATCACATTAGATGAGTGATCGGGCGGCGAAATGGTCCTGCGTCGGACACTACAACCGACTATAGTCCCGACTGATGGGACCGAAGGCCCAAACTACTATTGGTCCCGTCATCCGGCGCGACGGGATGCAACCGCCAGTTGTTGTAATGCCGCTTCCGTCCGCGCCAGCGCCAAAAGCCCCAACAGCGTCGTGCAACCGGTCCGCTGACACATATGATGCAGCTCATCGACCATATCCCCGACATAACGGAGCAAATCACTGTTTGAAATCTGTGAGGCTGACGGCCCTACTGCCAGCGCCTCCCCAGCGCAAATGCTAGCTGCCGCTGGCAACTCCTGAACCCGCTCCATGTGTCCCTCCTTGCTTAAATCTAACTATAACGCACATTTTGTAGCTGTCCACTCGGCTGAATACAACCAAAGATTGTTGAAGTTGCCATTTGCGCGCACAAATCCATGCCCCTGTGCACGACATTTGACAGTCAGAGCGGCATCAACCATGTTCCGCGCCAACCAAGACCCACTCATAGGGATGAGTTTTTGGCACGCCCAAACCTCCGTCCGACGCGTTGCGTCGACGCTGGCACTGGCAGATTTTTGGCGCACTCCTCCCGCAACGACCTCAAGGACTCCATGAACGTCGTCATCGTAGAATCACCGGCTAAGGCCAAGACAATTAATAAGTATTTAGGCTCGGACTATAAGGTTCTAGCGTCCTACGGCCACGTCCGCGATCTGCTCGCGAAAGAGGGCTCGGTCGAGACCGAAAACGATTTTGCCATGCATTGGGAGACCGATGGGCGCGCCGTCAAGGTGATGAAAGAGATCATCGACGCCGTGAAGGGTGCCGATAAAGTTATCCTCGCAACCGACCCTGATCGTGAAGGCGAAGCGATCTCGTGGCACATTCTTGAGGTGCTCCTACAAAAACGCGCAATCAAGACGGGCGTGCCGGTTGAGCGCGTTGCATTCAACGCAATTACCAAGTCTTCGGTTGCTGCCGCGATGGCGCATCCCCGTGAAATCGACACGCCGCTAGTGGAGGCCTACCTCGCCCGGCGCGCCCTCGATTTCCTTGTCGGCTTCAAGTTATCGCCGGTGCTGTGGCGGCGTTTGCCCGGTGCCAAGTCGGCGGGACGCGTACAGTCGGTGGCGCTGCGTATCGTCTGTGACCGCGAAGCCGAGATCCTGGCGTTCAAGAACGACGAATACTGGACCATCGAAGCGCAGCTGAAAACCGCGAAGGGCGAAGACCTGACGGCGCGTCTGGTGGCGGTGAATGGCGCGACGCTGAAGAAGCTCGACATCAGGGATGAGACGTCGGCGACAGCGATCAAGGCGGCTATCGAAAACAACAGCTTCAAGATTTCGTCGGTCGACAAGAAGCCAACCCGGCGTAACCCCTACCCACCGTTCACGACGTCGACCATGCAGATGGACGCCTCGCGCCGCCTCGGGCTTGACGCGAAGCAGGCGATGTCCGTGGCGCAGCGGCTGTATGAGGGCATCGACATCGGTGGCGAGACCGTCGGCCTGATCACCTACATGCGGACCGACGGCGTCGATATCATTCCCGAAGCCGTCGCTGAGATCCGCAAAGTCATCTCGTCGGAGTTCGGTGCCAACTACACGCCGGTTGCCCGCGAATACAAGAGCAAGGCGAAGAACGCTCAGGAAGCCCACGAAGCGATCCGCCCAACCGATCCGGCGCGCACGCCCGATGCCATGAAGAAGTTCCTCGATAAGGAACAGGCCGGGTTGTATGAGCTGATCTGGAAGCGGACCATCGCCAGCCAGATGGCCACCGCCGAAATGGAGCAAACCACCATCAATTTCGACGTCAAGGGCCGTGACAGCAAGGCTTACGGACTGCGCACCACCGGCTCCATTGTCACGTTCGACGGGTTCCTGCGCGTCTACGAAGAAGCGCGCGACGAGAAGATTCATGCGACCAAGGGCAAGGACGACGCGGCGGATTCCGAGGACGAGGGCAGCAAGCGGTTGCCCGTTTTGAACGCTGGCGACGTGCTCTCCGACAAGCAAATCGACGCTGACCAACATTTCACCCAGCCACCGCCGCGCTTCACCGAAGCCAGCCTCGTCAAGCGGATGGAAGAGCTCGGCATTGGCCGCCCGTCGACATTCGCGTCGACGATGGCCGTGCTGCGTGATCGCGACTACGTGCGGATGGAAAAGAAGCAGCTGGTGCCTGAGGATAAGGGCCGCCTCGTTACCGGGTTCCTGAAAAGCTTCTTCACCCAGTACGTCGAATATGCCTTCACAGCTGACCTCGAAGAAAAGCTCGATCTCGTCTCGGACAACAAGCTCGCGTACAAAGACGTGCTGCGCGATTTCTGGCTCGAGTTCGCCGCGACCATCGCCGAAACGATGAAGCTTAGCGTCACGCAGGTGCTCGACACCATGAATGACGAGCTGGGCGCGACGATTTTCCCGCCCAAAGACGACGGTTCCGACGCCCGCGCCTGCCCGATCTGCGGGAACGGTCGCCTCAGCCTGAAAGTCGGCAAGCTCGGCGCGTTCATCGGCTGCTCGAACTACGAGAAGGACGGCACGGGCTGCAAATTTACCCGCTCATTCGCCGATACCACGGCGGGCGCTGATGGCGCGACGCCGGACGGCCGTTTGCTCGGCGAAGACCCGGAAACCGGGCTGCCTGTGACGTTGCGTTCGGGCCGATTCGGCACGTATTTGCAGCTCGGTGAGCAGTCCAAGGACAAGGACGCGGATAAGCCAAGGCGGTCATCAATCCCGAAAGGCATTGATGCCGCGACCATCGAGCTTGACCAGGCCCTGCAATTGCTGCGGCTGCCGCGCGATGTCGGCCTGCATCCCGAGACCCAGACCATGATCACGGCGGGCCTGGGCCGGTTCGGACCGTTTATCAAACACGATGGCAAGTTCGCCAACGTTGAAACCATCGAGGATGTCTTCACCATCGGCCTCAACCGCGCTGTCACAGTGCTGGCTGAGAAGGCGGCGGGCGGTGGTAAAGGTGGCTTTAAACGCGCAGCTCCAACGGTGTTGAAAGAGGTCGGCGCCCATCCTGATGACGGCACACCGATCCAGGTGCTGACCGGCAAATACGGCCCGTACGTCAAGTGGACGGACGTCAACGCCACCGTGCCGAAGTCGCAGGATCCGCTGACGCTGACCGTGCAGCAGGCGGTGGATCTGATCCTTGAGCGCATCGAAAAGGGTGGCTTGAAGCCGAAGAAAAAGGCGAAAGCTGCGGCCAAGAAGGCGCCGGCCAAGAGCGCTGCTAAGGCTACCGACAACGGGGATGCCGCAAAAAAGAAGGCACCTGCTAAGGCTAAAGCCAAGGCCAAAGCACCTGCTAAGGCTGCGGCCAAGAAGAAGAGCTCGGCCACCGCTGCGGCCGAGGACTAAGGATAAAACGAGATGGCACGCCGCGCAAAGCCGACCAAGGCCCCGAAAGTCAGGCGTTTGCGTGAGCCAACCCCCGATGCCGCGTTGGCCGCGCGCGTGCATGGCCGCATGCCGTCGAAAGATGAGATTGTCACGTTCATCCGTGACGCGGGCCTGCGTGAGGACGGTGCCAAGGTTGGCAAGCGCGAGATTGCGCGAGCGTTTGGCATTACCGGCAACGACCGGATCGAGCTGAAACGGCTGCTGGCGGAGCTCGGGCATGACGGCGTGTTGGCGGGCACCCGCAAAGAATTCCGTGAACGGGGCAACCTGCCGCCTGTCGGCGTGATCGAAATCATCGCACGCGACGATGGCGGCGACCTGATCGGCGAACCCGTGGTCTGGGATCACGACGAATCGGCCAATGACTCTGGGCGTCCGCGCGTCCGGCTAATCCAGACCGGCCGCATCGAGGGCGACGGCACGGCGGAAGGTGCTGCCGCCATCGGCATCGGCGACCGGGTGATGTGCCGCATCACCCGCCTTGAGCTAGAGGAACCGGGCGGCGCGTCGTTTGAAGCCCATCCGCTGAAACGGCTGGCGCGCGAGAAGCGCCGGTTGCTTGGCATCTTCCAGTCGAGTGCGCGCGGCGGCGGCGTCATCAAGCCGATCGACCGCAAAGATTTGCGCGATTATCCCGTGCAGAAGGGCAACGAAGGCCGCGCTGGCGATGGCGATCTTGTGCGCTTCGATCTGGCCAACCAGCGCCGCAACGCACTGCCACAAGCGCGTATTCTTGAGGCGTTGGGCAATCCGGATGATGCCCGCCAGATCAGCCTGATCGCAATCCACGCGCATGGCATCCCCAACGATTTCCCCGAGAGTGTGATCACTGAGGCCGAACAGCTAAAAGCGCCGCCGATGGAGGACCGCGTTGACCTCCGCAAGTTGCCGCTGCTGACGATCGATCCGCACGACGCCCGCGACCACGACGATGCCGTCTGCGCCCAGCCTGATCCCGACGCCAAAAACCCCGGCGGCTGGATTGTCCACGTTGCTATCGCCGATGTCGCCTATTTCGTTCGGCCCGGCACCCGGCTGGACCAGGAGGCGCAACTGCGTGGCAACTCCGTGTACTTCCCCGACCGCGTCGTGCCGATGCTGCCGGAAGCCATCTCCAACGACCTGTGCTCGCTGCGGGAGCACGAGGACCGCGCCTGCCTCGTCGTGCGGCTTGTGTTTGATGCGACGGGCGAGAAACGTGGCCACAAGTTCATGCGGGCGATGATGCGCTCCGCCGTCAAGCTCAGCTATCAGGAGGCGCAGGCCGCCATCGACGGTCAGCCCTCGGAGAAGGCCGCGCCGTTCCTGGAGAGCGCGCTCAAACCGCTGTGGGCTGCGTATCACTGCTGCGATCAAGCCCGCAAACGCCGCCAGCCGCTCGACCTCGATCTGCCCGAGCGCAAGATCATCATGGATGGCAACGGCAAGGTCGCGCGCATTTTCGTGCCGGAGCGGTTATCCGCCCACCGCCTGATCGAAGAGTTCATGATCCAGGCCAACGTCGCGGCAGCCGAGATGCTAGAGGCCCGCCAGACGCCGTGCGTCTACCGCGTCCACGACCAGCCTTCGAAGGAAAAACTCAAATCACTGAAGGATGTGTTGGACACGCTGGGCCTAACGTTCCCGGGCGGTGGTGCGGTCAAGGCTGGCATGTTCAACCAGATGCTTGGTGAAGCCAAAGATAGTGCTAACCCCGAGCTGGTCAACGAGATCGTGCTGCGCTCACAAGCCCAGGCCGAATACGCGGTCGATAACTACGGCCATTTCGGCCTGAACCTGCGCAAGTACGCGCATTTCACCTCGCCGATCCGCCGTTACGCCGATTTGCTGGTGCACCGCGCGTTGATCAAAGCGCTCGACTTTGGCGCCGGTGCGTTGGAGATGGGCAGCAAGTCCGACAAGAAAAGCCTGGGGCTCAAGGACATCGCCAAGGCCATCTCCGACGCCGAGCGCCGCGCCATGGCTGCCGAACGTGAGACCACCGACCGGCTGATTGCAGCCCACCTTGCGGACAGAACAGGCGCAACGTTCGACGCCCGCATTTCCGGCGTTACGCGGTCTGGGCTGTTTGTCCGCCTGAGCGAAACCGGGGCGAACGGCTTCATTCCGGTGTCAACGTTGGGGGCTGAGTACTTCAATCATGTCGAAGAATCCCAGGCATTGGTCGGCAGCCGATCCGGTGGCGCATTCAGCCTTGGCGACCAGGTGGAGGTCAAACTGATCGAGGTCATTCCGTCAGCCGGTGCGATGCGCTTCGAGATGCTTTCTGACCCCAAACCGCAGCGCGGTTCGCTGCAAAAGGGCTGGAAACCGCAGCGCCTGCCGAAGGGCCGTCGTCCACCACCACGGGGGCGACGTTGATGTAAGACCTACCGCATCACCACCTTCAGCGGCATGCCGCCTTCAGGGCGGAGGGTGACGCGGCTGATGGGTTCGGGGAGGTGGCGGCCGTCCCAATCGAAGCGGGCGGCGCGGATAAAGGTGGCCAGCAACACGGTAGCCTCGGTCATGGCGAACTGCGCGCCGATGCAGACGCGGGGGCCACCGCCGAACGGCATGTATTGGGTGCGCGGACGGCCAGATTCGTTGGCGGGCAAGAATCGGTCGGGATCGAAGCGGTCGGGGTCCGTCCATAGCGCTTTATGCCGATGGATGGCGAAGATCGGGATGATCAGCTGCGTGCCCG